>NZ_JASCPK010000135.1:0-16261 GCF_029959385.1 Pseudomonas sp. PS01303 | reverse complement strand
CGCCGCGTCAAGTCAATTATTCGTCAAAGAATGTTTTACCAACAGTTGACGACAGCACCGCGATTTGAGATACTAACCACGTCGAAGCAATACCGCTCGACACCCCGGAAACCAGCGGCGGCAACCGCTCCGGGGAATCTGCGAAGGAGATACACCGATGAGCGCTTACGTTGTCGATCGTTTCCACATTTCGGCCATCCTGATGTTCACCTGCACCGGCAGGCCTGGCCGCGAGGCCCGCGAGATCCTTGAGACTCAGGGCCAGCAGTTGCTCGATGAAAACGTGCGTTCTGTGCGGGTCCTCTACCCCCGTGAAAACATCCCCGACAAGCTGTTCCTGTTGGATACCGACGTGCGCCGGCTCACGGCCCTGGAGGTGCTCAAGTTGATCGAGTGCCTGGAGCACCAGTCGAGCGAGGCCAGCGACTACTACTCGACCCCTGCGTTTCGCACCCTGCATGCCATTCGCCAGTCGGCACAGCGCAAGCTGCCCGGTTGGGACCAGGCCAAATGGGATTACGCCTGATGATCCCCGCCACCCAGCACGTAGCGCCCATGTGGCGCTACTCCCTTCGGTGGTGCCTGCCGCACCAGCCCTGCCCCGGTGACTTTGAATTGCTGGTGATCGAGGCCCCAGCGGGAACGCGGATGCCGGAAGAAATGCACCAAGCCTGGAAGCGCCGCCCCGAGGGTTACGGTGTGTGCCTGGACTTCCCTCAGTCCCGCGCCGTTAAGCGCTGGAGCGCCGAGGCTAAAGGCCGGGTACGCAAGCAGAAGATGGCCAAGCGCATCGAGAAGGCCGCGCCGCTGTTCGCAGACGAGTTGATCGCCCGCGAGCTGGAGCAGCGCCCCGACTACTTCAAGGGGGAGTGAACCATGCTCAGTACGCAGATCCGCCCAGCACAACCTGGGCTGTTCACCGGCCAGGCCCTGGGCGTTGATGACTTCGAGCTAAGCCAGATCGCCGCCGAGTTCAGCGCCATTAGCTGGGGCGAGCTGGAGCACCACTTGTTCGACGCTCCCAGGCCGTCCGAGATCGTGCGCCTGGCCGACAAGGTGGCCCGCCACACCCGGTCACATGGCTGGCTTGACCAAGCCGCCGCCCATGCCCGAATTGCCGAATGGAAACACCACGCCTTCGCCCAGGGCGAAGGGCGAGCCAATGCCGACAAGGTAGTGCTGTCGCTGTTCGACCACACCGGGCAGTGGTCGCAGCCGTGGGAGGATGCCGGCTACCAGGTCCTGCGCTTCGACATACAGGACAACCCCGTTACCGGCGACGTAAACGAGTTCGGCGCCGGCTTCTTCGGTGACTGGTTTGGCGACTTCGACGGCCTGGATATCTACGCCATCCTCGCCGCGTGCCCGTGCACCGAATTTGCCACCAGTGGCGCCCGACACTTCGCAGCCAAAGACGCAGACGGGCGCACGGTTGCCGCCGTGCAGCTCGTTCACCAGACATTACGCACCATTGAATATTTCCGGCCTGCCGTATGGGCTATAGAGAACCCGGTAGGCCGGATCGAGAAGCTGGGCGGTCTACCGCCGTGGCGCCTGGCCTTCGACCCGCACCACCTGGGCGACCCGTACACGAAGAAAACCCTGCTTTGGGGCCGCTTCAATGCAAACCTGCCCATTGCCCCGGTCGAGGCTTCGGACGGCTCGAAGATGCACCGCAAATTCGGCGGCAACCGCCTCGCTACCAAGAACGCCCGCAGCGCAACCCCGGAAGGGTTTTCCTACGGCTTCTTCATGGCCAACAACGCCCAGGACAACCCGGCGCTGGCCATGGCCTACAAGTACGACCGACTCGACGCCGGCCTGCTACGCGCCGCGCTCGATGCTAATGTGAGCGCCCGCGAGATCGACGAGCTGGTGGCGGATGCTTACTACATGGACATGGACGATAGCGCTGCCGAGTTAGCGCTACGCCAAACGATCTCTACACAGAACCCACCTACATAGGACAGCCGTTATGCCGAAACCGATGCGCTCAAATATGACCCTGCGCGAGCAGGAGGATGCAGCCAAGATCCAGTGTTACGACTGGAACGCCCAGCACAAAGAAGACATCACCGTGACCTATGAAGAGTTGCTTGGCTCGGGCAAGACGATCCAGACCAAAACCTGTGGCCGTGCATTCGTCATGTGCTGCCAGGCGGTCATCATGGTGGAGGATGTTTCGGGCGCGGTGTCCCTGGACCACTGCACCGTTGTCGCAGAGAAAGCCGCGTAGACCCCGGCAAATGGCTGTGTCATTTTCAGAAGGCGACTGCACCAGACAACGCGGTTTGAAGGCTGTTGTGCAGTCGGCTCCTGACAACCCAATGTCAGGACTCCTCTGCACGAAACTCGTCTATGCTCAATACTCGTGTGCACCAAAGCGAGGTGAGCATGGCGACCAATACCGCACGGATTCCCGAGCAAGGCGTGGCGACCCTGCCAGATCAGGCATGGGAGCGTGCGCGCCGTCGCGCCGAGATCATCGGGCCGTTGGCACAGGCGGAGATGGTCGGGCATGTGGCGGCCGATGCGGCAGCCCAGGCGCTGGGCCTGTCCCGGCGGCAGGTCTATGCCTTGATCCGCCGCGCCCGGCAAGGCGCGGGGCTGGTCACTGACTTCGCTCCTGGGCAGTCAAGCGGTGGTAAAGGCAAGGGCCGCTTGCCGGAGCCGGTCGAGCGCATCATCCGTGAGCTGCTGCAAAAGCGTTTCCTGACCAAGCAGAGGCGCAGCCTCGCGGCGTTCCATCGGGATGTCGCGCAAGCCTGCAAGGCACAGAAGCTACGGGTGCCGACGCGCAACACCGTGGCCTTGCGTATCGACAGCCTCGATCCACTCAAAACGGTGCGCCGCCGGGAAGGTCAGGATGCCTCCCACGAGCTGCAAGGCGTGGGCGGCATCCCGCCGGCCGTCTCCGAACCGCTGGAGCAGGTGCAGATCGACCACACGGTCATCGACCTGATCGTGGTGGATGCACACGACCGGCAGCCGATTGGCCGCCCGTACCTCACGCTGGCCATTGACGTTTTCACCCGCTGCGTGCTCGGTATGGTGGTCACGCTCGAAGCGCCGTCCGCCGTCTCGGTCGGCCTGTGCCTGGCGCATGTCGCCTGCGACAAGCGTCCCTGGCTGGAAGGGCTGGATGTCGAGATGAACTGGCCGATGAGCGGCAAGCCCAGACTGCTTTACCTGGACAACGCGGCCGAGTTCAAGAGCGAGGCGCTGCGCCGGGGCTGCGAGCAGCATGGCATCCGCCTGGACTACCGGCCGCCCGGCCAGCCGCACTACGGCGGCATCGTGGAAAGGATCATCGGCACCGCCATGCAGATGATCCACGATGAGCTGCCGGGCACGACCTTTTCCAATCCCGGTCAGCGCGGCGAGTACGACGCTGACAAGATGGCCGCCCTGACCCTGCGCGAGCTGGAGCGCTGGCTGACGCTGGCCGTGGGCACCTATCACGCCTCAGTGCACAACGGCCTGCTCCAGCCACCGGCCACGCGCTGGGCCGAAGCAGTGGCGCGGGTCGGTGTTCCGCCCGTGGTCACACGGCCTGCCGCGTTTCTGGTCGATTTTCTGCCGGTCATGCGCCGCACGCTGACTCGCACCGGCTTTGTCGTTGACCACATCCATTACTACGCCGATGCCCTCAAGCCGTGGATCGCCCGGCGTGACCGCCTGCCGACCTTCCTGATCCGGCGCGACCCGCGCGACATCAGCCGTATCTGGGTGCTGGAGCCGGAGGGGCAGCACTACCTGGAAGTCCCGTACCGCACCTTGTCTCACCCGGCTGTCACCCTCTGGGAGCAGCGCCAGGCGCTGGCGAAGCTGCGTCAGCTCGGACGCGAGCAGGTGGATGAGTCGGCGCTGTTTCGCATGATCGGCCAGATGCGCGAGATCGTGACCACCGCGCAGAAGGCCACGCGCAAGGCGCGGCGTGATGCGGATCGACGCCAGCACCTCAAGCAGTCGGTTCCGCCCGTCAAGCCTACACCGCCGGATACGGGCATGGCGGACTCGCAGGCGGCCAACCTGCCACCGGCCAAACCGTTCGACCAGATCGAGGAGTGGTAGCCGTGGACGAATACCCCATTGTTGACCTGTCCCACCTGCTGCCAGCGGCACAGGGGCTGGCCCGGCTGCCAGCGGACGAGCGTATCCAGCGCATCCGCGCTGACCGCTGGATCGGCTACCCGCGTGCGGTTGAGGCGCTGAACCGGCTGGAAACCCTGTTTGCCTGGCCGAACAAGCAACGCATGCCCAATTTGTTGCTGATCGGCCCCACCAATAACGGCAAGTCGATGATCGTCGAGAAGTTCCGGCGTTCGCACCCGGCCAGCGCCGATGCCGACCAGGAGCACATTCCAGTGTTGGTGGTGCAGATGCCGTCCGAACCCTCGGTGATCCGCTTCTACGTCGCCCTGCTCGCCGCGATGGGCGCCCCACTGCGCCCACGTCCCCGGCTGCCGGAGATGGAGCAATTGGCGCTGGCCCTGCTGCGCAAGGTTGGCGTGTGCATGCTGGTGATCGACGAGCTGCACAACGTGCTGGCCGGCAACAGCGTCAACCGGCGGGAATTTCTCAACCTGCTGCGCTTTCTCGGCAACGAGCTGCGCATCCCGCTGGTCGGCGTCGGCACGCGCGAAGCGTATCTCGCCATCCGCTCAGACGACCAACTGGAAAACCGCTTCGAGCCGATGCTGCTGCCGCTGTGGGAAGCCAATGAGGACTGCTGCTCGCTGCTGGCCAGTTTCGCGGCGTCGCTCCCGCTGCGGCGGCCCTCGCCGATTGCCACGCTGGACATGGCCCGCTACCTGCTCACCCGTAGCGAGGGCACCATCGGTGAACTGGCGCATCTGCTGATGGCGGCGGCCATTGCCGCCGTGGAGAGCGGCGAAGAAGCGATCAACCACCGCACGCTCAACATGGCCGACTACACCGGCCCCAGCGAACGGCGACGACAATTCGAGCGGGAACTGATGTGAAGCCCGCGCCCCGCTGGCCGTTGCATCCGGCCCCCAGGGAAGGCGAAGCCCTGTCCTCCTGGCTGAACCGGGTCGCTGCCTGCTACCGGATGGACGTGCATGAGCTGCTGGCACACGATCTCGGCCATGACCAGCTCGATGACCTGGATACCGAGCCACCCTTGTCCTTGTTGACGATGATTGCCCAGCGCAGCGGGGTTGAACTGGAGCGCTTGCGCTTGATGAGCCTGGCAGGCTGGGTGCCATGGCTGCTGGACAGTCTTGACGATTCGCTGCCTGCTGCCCTGGAAACCTATGCGTTCCAATGCTCGGTGCTGCTACCCAAGCGCAAGGCGCGGTCTATCACGCGCTGGCGTGCCTGGCTGCCGAGCCAGCCGATGCGCCGGGCCTGCCCGCAGTGCCTGAACGATCCGGCCAACCAGGCCGTGCTGCTCGTCTGGCAGCTCCCGCTCATGCTGAGTTGCCTGCAACATGGCTGCTGGCTGGCATCCTATTGGGGCATGCCCGGACGGTATCTCCAGTGGGACAACGCCGAGGCGGCCCCGCGTCCCGCCAATGAGGCGATTGCCAGCATGGACCGGCGCACCTGGCAGGCCCTGACGACTGGCTTTGTGGAACTGCCGCATCGGCGCATCCATGCCGGTCTGTGGTTCCGGCTGCTACGCACCCTGCTCGATGAACTGAACACCCCGCTGTCGCACTGTGGCGGCAGTGCGGGCAGCATCCGTCAGGTTTGGGAGCATTGCGGCCATCCGCTGCGCGCCGGGCAGAGTCTGTGGCGGCCCTTCGAGGTGCTGGCCCCGGCCGTGCAGATGCAGATGCAGGAAGCGGCGGCCACGGCCATCGCGCTGATCGAGTCGAGGGCGCTGCTCCCGCGCGGGGAACACGCCGCGCTGTTCCTGGCCGAGCCGCAGACGGGCTTCACCAATGGCCTGCCAGAGAAGAAACCGAAACCCGAACCCGTCAACCATTGGCAACGGGCGGCCCAGGCCATCAGTGAGGCCATCATCGAGGCACGGCACAACCCGGAGACGGCCCGCTCACTGTTCGCGCTGGCGTCCTATGGGCGACACGATTCCGAATCGCTGGAACGTCTGCGGCTCACCTTCGCCAACGAGGGGATTCCACTGGATTTTCTGTCACATTACGAGCCTCACATACCCTTTGCATGTCTTAGTCAAAATGACGGGTTAAGTGACAAATTTTGACGCCCGGCACGTTCTGGCTCACACTGTCACATAATCGAACGTATACGTGACGGGTGAAAAGGTGCTGATCGGCTACATGCGGGTATCGAAGGCGGACGGATCCCAGTCCACCAATTTGCAACGCGATGCGCTCATCGCCGCTGGTGTGAGCCTTGCGCACCTTTACGAGGATCTGGCCTCGGGCAGGCGCGATGATCGCCCAGGGTTGGCTGCTTGCCTGAAGGCGCTTCGTGAAGGGGACACGCTGATCGTGTGGAAGCTCGATCGGCTTGGCCGTGATCTGCGCCACCTGATCAACACCGTGCACGACCTAACTGCGCGTAGCGTGGGCCTGAAGGTCCTGACCGGTCACGGTGCGGCGGTCGACACGACGACTGCCGCCGGCAAGCTTGTGTTCGGTATTTTTGCCGCGCTGGCCGAGTTCGAGCGTGAGTTGATTTCCGAGCGAACAGTCGCTGGACTTATCTCGGCGCGCGCTCGCGGCAGGAAAGGGGGGCGCCCCTTCAAGATGACCGCCGCCAAGCTACGCCTGGCGATGGCCAGCATGGGGCAACCGGAAACCAAGGTGGGCGATCTCTGCGAAGAACTCGGGATTACCCGGCAGACGCTCTACCGGCACGTGTCGCCCAAGGGCGAACTGCGGCCAGACGGCGTAAAGCTGCTCTCCCTCGGTTCAGCCGCATAAATGGAGGCGACCTGGAACGGGGCGCTGTTCAGTGCGGCAACGATCCGATTACCGGTGTCGACCCAGAGCAGCCGTAGAGCTTTTGGGAAAGCTGTCGTTCAACGTTTGGTTAAGGGGCGGGCTTTAGCCCGTCCCGGCGAGCACAGCGAGCGATTTGAACCAATTGTTAGAAATTTTTCACAAGTCGGATATCTATTTCGCGTTCGACGTACTCCCACTCCTTTGATGAACGTAACTGTGCCAATAGTTTGTTAAATAAGGCAGTATGCTCCGGGGCGAACTCGAACCAAGTTAAGAAATCGAACGGTTCACCGAGATCACGAGAATGATGCAGTTGTCTTGCGATTTCTGGAAGATAAGCCAGCCCAATCTCTGTGTGGTGTGACTGTGCTTCAAAAATATTGCGCCGTTCCTCTTGCGACATGGCCCACCACTCTGGACTTTTCTTTATTGGAATGAGCGCTGCACATGATGACGTAGGACGATTTAAGTCTTCCTGCTTTGCACGAAGTTGATTGATCTCCTGCCGTTCAGCGTACCGTACATTGCTTGTAAAGCCTTGAAGTGTCCAGGTGCCACGTTCGACCAAATTGATTGAGGGCATATTAACGACATTGACCCTTTGCACCATTTCAAGAGGCATGCCAATGACGGTTTCACAGCTTGTGACTCGCCATGAACCTTCGGAACCGCCAATGAATGAATAATGATTGTTCATGTGATGGGTGCCCTAAATGTCTAACTTTGTTTTAGGGCGACTGCCCTGCTGCGTAACATCGTTGCTGCTCCATAACATCAAACATCGACCCACGGCGTAACGCGCTTGCTGCTTGGATGCCCGAGGCATAGACTGTACAAAAAAACAGTCATAACAAGCCATGAAAACCGCCACTGCGCCGTTACCACCGCTGCGTTCGGTCAAGGTTCTGGACCAGTTGCGTGAGCGCATACGCTACTTGCATTATAGCTTACGAACCGAACAGGCTTATGTCCACTGGGTTCGTGCCTTCATCCGTTTCCACGGTGTGCGTCACCCGGCAACCTTGGGCAGCAGCGAAGTCGAGGCATTTCTGTCCTGGCTGGCGAACGAGCGCAAGGTTTCGGTCTCCACGCATCGTCAGGCATTGGCGGCCTTGCTGTTCTTCTACGGCAAGGTGCTGTGCACGGATCTGCCCTGGCTTCAGGAGATCGGAAGACCTCGGCCGTCGCGGCGCTTGCCGGTGGTGCTGACCCCGGATGAAGTTGTTGGATGCAAATAAAGTTTCACCCTAACGCGAACGATTTTGCTGGACTGGCTGGGAAGCACCCTGCCCGGCCTGCATCTAAAGTTTCATCCTAATGCCTCGCAGCGGCCTTCAAACGGTCTGAAAACCACGGAGCCATGCAAATATAGTTTCATCCTTTCCTGCATTTTGCTGCACACAGGCCGCAAGCATAAGCCATTGATTTCTATTGTGATCTTGCTAATTCCCTACCGGATCGCACGGTTTGAACGCCACCAGAAGCCGCTTTATTGGGATGAAACTTTATTAGTACGGATGACACTTCATTCGCATCCCGCAGAAGTGGTTCGCATCCTCGGTTTTCTGGAAGGCGAGCATCGTTTGTTCGCCCAGCTTCTGTATGGAACGGGCATGCGGATCAGTGAGGGTTTGCAACTGCGGGTCAAGGATCTGGATTTCGATCACGGCACGATCATCGTGCGGGAGGGCAAGGGCTCCAAGGATCGGGCCTTGATGTTACCCGAGAGCTTGGCACCCAGCCTGCGCGAGCAGCTGTCGCGTGCACGGGCATGGTGGCTGAAGGACCAGGCCGAGGGCCGCAGCGGCGTTGCGCTTCCCGACGCCCTTGAGCGGAAGTATCCGCGCGCCGGGCATTCCTGGCCGTGGTTCTGGGTTTTTGCGCAGCACACGCATTCGACCGATCCACGGAGCGGTGTCGTGCGTCGCCATCACATGTATGACCAGACCTTTCAGCGCGCCTTCAAACGTGCCGTAGAACAAGCAGGCATCACGAAGCCCGCCACACCGCACACCCTCCGCCACTCGTTCGCGACGGCCTTGCTCCGCAGCGGTTACGACATTCGAACCGTGCAGGATCTGCTCGGCCATTCCGACGTCTCTACGACGATGATTTACACGCATGTGCTGAAAGTTGGCGGTGCCGGAGTGCGCTCACCGCTTGATGCGCTGCCGCCCCTCACTAGTGAGAGGTAGGGCAGCGCAAGTCAATCCTGGCGGATTCACTACCCCTGCGCGAAGGCCATCGGTGCCGCATCGAACGGCCGGTTGCGGAAAGTCCTCCCTGCGTCCGCTGATGGCCGGCAGCAGCCCGTCGTTGCCTGATGGATCCAACCCCTCCGCTGCTATAGTGCAGTCGGCTTCTGACGTTCAGTGCAGCCGTCTTCTGAAAACGACAGGCTGTGCAGCAAACGGTCGTTTTCTGCACACTTCAAAAAAAGCGCCCAAGGGCGTTTTTTTTGGGGCATAACTGTTAACTTTCTCGTAAACTTTTCTATGTCTACATTAGGTGTACGGAAACTGCCATGATAAGCAAACCCATCCCGACCGCGCTGTACGTGTACCGTTGCACCGCATGCGGCCATGCTGGCCAGCTACACCTGGCCGAAACCGCTGCCGAGTTGACGACCGCTTGCACATGTTGCGGGGCCGAGGTCGTGGCCGAATGGGATGGCGGCGTGGTGCTATCGACCGGCAAGCCTGGACAACCACATGGGGGTAACCATGCGTAACGGCAAAGACACTTCAACCCTGGACATATTGACCGGAGGCCTGCGCATTGGGTACGCCCGAACCAGCAAGCAGGACCAGAACCTAGACCTACAGCGAGACGCACTTGTCGCCGCTGGTTGCACGCGGATCTATGAGGAACAAATCAGCGGGGCCAAGACCAACCGGCCCGAACTGGAGCAGATGCTAAAAGCGCTGCGCCCAGGTGACACGGTTGTCGTCTGGCAGCTCTCCCGGTTCGGTCGAAGCCTCTCCCACCTTCTCCAGCTCATGACCCAACTGGAGGCCATGCAGGTTCGCTTTGAATCGCTCAAAGAACACATCGACACCAGCACGGCAGGCGGGCGGTTGCAGTTGAACTTATTGGCCACCCTGGCGGAGTACGAGCGCGAGCTGAACCGCGAACGCACCATGGCCGGCCTGGACGCAGCACGCGCACGCGGGCGCAAAGGTGGCCGTAAACCGACGCTCGGGGCGAAGGAAATTCGCGATATCAAGATCCTGTTGGCCGATCCACTGACGACCGTCAGCGACGTGGCCGCCAGGTTCAAAGTCAGCAGGACCACCATCTACAAATACTTGAGCAAGGAGGCCCAGCATGTCGTCCAGTGAATTGTTCGATCTCGATCAGGTGCTTGTGCGTTCACCCGCCCAGGCCCCCGCACTCCCGGCAAAACGTCGCTCATCGACCAAAGCCCCCTTGGTCGGCCAGGACGCCATCAACATCGATAAGTGGCGCAAGCGCATCGAGGCCGAGGCACGACCAGGCGAAAGCTACCAGCAGGCAGCGGAGCGGCTGAAACGCGAAGAAGCCAAAAAGCCGAAAGACAAGACACCAGGGCGCGAAGCGGTGAAGCCCTCTGCGGGGCGCAAGCAAGTTGTGGTACTCGAAACCCAGCTCGATTTCTGGATTGCCACCGGCCTGCCGGCGATACCCAAAGACGAGCGGCCAACGATGGAACACCCCATCTACGCCGTAGAAGACGGGGACACCAGGCAGATCAGCTACGAGCACAACGGGAACAAGATCGAGATCATTCCCAGTGTTGCCGGTCGGGCGACCCAGCACGACAAAGACATTGTGCTGTTTTGCGTGTCGAAGCTGGTCGCCGCGATCAACGCTGGTATCCCGGTATCCCCGGTCATCGAAACGACGGCCCATGAACTTCTGAGCTTCACCCGCAGCAGCACCAGCGAACGCGGCTACGAGCTGCTTAGCAAGGCGTTCGATAGGCTTACCGGGACTCGCATGCGGGCCACCTTTGAATCGACGAAGGATCGGAACGGGAGCCGGCGCTGGGTAGGTCTGCTCGATGACGTGGAGATCATCACCAGGGGCGCCAAGAATCGCATGTGCGCGATTCGGATCAAGGTATCGGACACCACGTACAACGCTGCAACGGCCATGGACGTGTTGACGATCCCTGGCGACTATTTCGGCCTGCGCAGCGCCATCGCCAAACGCATCTATGAGCTTTGCCGCAAGCACTGCGGCGACCAGGGCCAATGGAAAATTGGCCTGACCCTGCTGCAAAAGAAAGTCGGTAGCGCCCAGCCCGAAAAGAAGTTTCGCGCCAGGGTCAAGGAGCTGGCCGAGGCCGGCAGCTTGCTCGACTACTTCATGACCTATCTGCCCGCCGAAGACGCGGTGTTGTTCTTCAACAAGTCCGACGCCGGCAAAACGGCCTTGCTCAAAGCCACTCGCAGCGGTATCAAGAAGCCACGCAAGGCCAAGGCCGCTCCTACTGCATGAGTCATGGCAATTCGTCACTCCAGGGACCGGAAGGGGTCAATCTACTGATGTATAAGGGTTTTTCTCTATTGATCCAGGCGTGTTTAAACTGTACCCAGCCCCTTCGGGGGCTTTATCTGCGCATTCGTCACTCCAGGGACCGCGCTCAATTTCGCGGCCTAGACGATTCGTCACTCCAGGGACCGCAATTCGTCACTCCAGGGACCGTCGATTCGTCACTCCAGGGACTAGGGTTCGTCACTCCAGGGACCGCCGATTTCGTCACTCCAGGGACCAGAACCACCCGCCAGCCCAAGTAAATCAAGGCCTCGCAAAACGCTAACAACGCGCGCGCGTATTAACCCTTTAACTTAAACCTTTAACGGCCTTGTTGTGGCTTGGCTTGTGGATAACTCACGGGTAACGCTCGACACCGGCACCGCGCACACCGAACGGGCGCACCAGGCCAACCCGACACTCCCCCGTTTCTGCTGCTGCGCTCTGGTGCGGTGGCTTACCCGCCGCGCTGGAGCGGAGCCAACAAGGCCGACTGGCAGCGTTAGCATGTATTGTATTTTGTAGTATGTTGTATGATACTACACACTACAACATACAAAGGAGCACGCCCCATGGCACTCACCAAGGAAATGATCTGGAAGGCCGCCGACGAACTGGACGCAGACGGCACTAAGCCCACCCTGGCCAACGTGCGCAAGCGCCTGGGAGGCGTCGGCAGCTTTACGACCATTCAGGAGGCTATGAGCGAGTGGAAGAACCGCAAGCAGCAAGAGGCCCAGCCACTCATCGATCCACCACCGCCTGCCCTGGCGCAGTTGCTTGAGAACTTCGGCGCCGATATCTGGAACCTGGCCCGGGTTGCTGCCGACCAGGCCCTGGAAGGGAAACGCCGGGTGATCGAAGAGAATGCCGCGCAGATCCGCGAGCAGGCCGAGGAAGCGATTGCACTGGCTGACAGCATGGATGCAGAACTGCACGACCTGCGCGCCAGGATCGCCGGCCTGGAGGAAACCGCAGCGCTGTACCGCGAGCTACAGGCCAACTATCACGCCCTGGAGCAACGTGCCGAGCTGGAGTTGAAACACCAGAAGGAGCACAGCGCCCAGGAGATCCACCGGGCTGTCACCAGGGCAAACGAAAAGGATTCCGAAGCTATGGAGGCACGCAAGAGCGAACGCCTGGCACTGGACCGCGCCGCACGCGCCGAGGGCCAGGTGGAAGCCTTGGAAAAGCAACTTGACCAACAGTCGAAGAAGAGCAAATAGGCCGAGCCATCGACCTAGCCCAAGCCCGCGATGCGGGCTTTTTTTTGGCCTGCCGGCAGCGGCCAGATGCTCGCACCGGACAGACTCGGGCAAGCCTCGCTAGTCAGCTACGCGCACCAGGCTCTATGAGGTTTCAGGAATTCTTGCGGAGGGGGATTGCTGGAGGGCCAGAAATGGCGAAGCCCGCTGCACGGCAATGCAAACGGGCCTCTAGTGCTCTGCGAAGGAGCGCATGACCGCAGTATAACGACGCACCCCAGCACGCTCAATTGTTCAATTGACATATGCTTGCCATATGCTAGGATTCTCTCAGAGATTGAGGGAGGTTCCGATGCTCAACCGCTGCTTACCTGCATTGCTTTTGGGGTCCGTGCTCACCGCTCAGGCTCATAGCGCCGACTGCCGGTTGTCGTTCCAGAATGGCGCGATCCTCGACCTTCCCGTTGCCACCACCGAAGCCGCACAGGCGCAGGGCCTCGCCGGTCGGGCAGATCCAGGGCGAGGCATGCTGTTTCTCTGGACTACGCCGGCAGTGCGGTTTGTGTGGATGAAGAACACACCAGCCCCGTTAGAGGCCGCTTGGATCGGGGCAGACGGGGTTATCCAGAGCGTGCAGGAGCTGGAGCCACACACGACCACCAAGCATTCATCATTGCGGCCCGCCCTGGGCATTATCGAGGTTCCACGCGGGCAGTTTGCAAACCTCGGCATCGAGCGCGGCAGCACTATCACCGCCTCAACGTGTTTCAACTTGTAGGAGGTTCCCATGCGTACCGTTTCCATTTTCATGAACAGCCGAAACCAGGCGATCCGTATCCCTCGGGATATGGAGTACCAGGGCGTTTCCGAGCTGGAGATTATCCGCGATGGTGAAACCCTGATCCTTCGCCCTGTGCGCCCCTCCTGGGCATCGCTGCGCGACGTGGCACCCGCAGACCCTGACTTTCTGATCGAGCGGAAGGACGTGATCGAGGAAGGCCGTTTCCTGGGTGACTTCACATGAGCAAAAAGACGTACATGCTCGATACGAACATCTGTTCGTTCATCATGCGCGAACGCCCCGAGGCTGTGCTGGCCAAGCTGGAACAAGCAGTTACCCACCAGCACCGGATAGTCGTTTCAGCAATTACCTACTCCGAAATGCGTTTCGGGGCCGCCAACCCCAAGGCATCGCCCAAGGTGGCTGCGATGGTCAACGCATTCGTGCAGCGGCTGGACGCCATCCTGTCTTGGGACGCCGCCGCCGTGGATCAAACAACACAGATCCGCACCACCCTCGCCCGCCTGGGCACGCCCATTGGCAACAACGATGCAGCGATTGCCGGCCACGCCCTGGCCGCTGGGTGTGTGCTGGTCACAAACAACACCCGCGAATTTGCCCGCGTGCCTGGCCTAGTCCTCGAAGACTGGACCCAACCCACCACTACCAAGAGTTGAGACGCCATGACCGAATTGGAAAAAGCCATCCTTGATTGCGCCCGACTGCACCTGGCCCAGTTGCAAGGTGCAGTTGCCCTGCCCAATGGTCCCGAGCGGTCCGACAGCTTTAGCTCGGCTTGGTGGCAGCTCACCGGCCTGGCCCAGCTTGCCGAGTTCCACAGCGGGCTTAGCCAGCCCGCCCGCGATCAGTTGCGCGCTATCGACCGGGAGGCCGCCCAGGCTGTGAGCAGCAACCGCGAGTCGTCCGGTACCGCGCAGTTTGCCGATAGCATCGCCGCTACGCTGGCCGACCCCACCACCTCGAATTGGCTAAAGCAGAGCCTCAAGGAAGCCTTGGCACGGGATAGCGTGGACGCCGCCAATGACGCCCAGGTGCTTTTCGAGCTGCTGGCCCACCGCAGCGAGGAAGAGTTGCGCGCCGCCGCTCACGCAGCCTCCGGCATACCGGCGCCGACCCTGGCTGTTCGCTTTGCAGACGGTCGCGCTGGGATGCTGGACGTGTCTCAGGCCCGCCACACGATCATTACTGGCGACAACTGACAGGAGGCCCCAGGGATGGCAAGAGTGCGTATTCACCTCACCCCTGCAGAAGCTGAGGCCAAAGGTTGGCTGTGCTGCCGCGATCTCAAACTTCGCCACCGCCTAATGCCGGGACATAGCACCCGGCCTGCCGGCAGCGTCTGGCAAGGCCAGGGGGCCTACCATGTTTACGACCCCGCCGATTGCGTGCCCTGGAAATGGGAACCAAGTGCCGCGCAGCTTCGCCGGAAGTCCGTGGCCGCCCGTGCCCAGGCGCTGATCGGCGGTGATTGTCTGCTGCTGGACACAGAAACAACAGGCGTGGGTAGTGACGACGAGGTGTGCGAAATCACGATCCTCGACGCGAGCGGCACGCCCCTGCTCAATACGCTGGTACGCCCGACTCAGCCGATTCCAGCGGAGGCTACAGGGATTCACCGTATCACCAATGACATGGTGGCCACCGCACCGGCCTGGCCCGAGATCGCAGAGCTGTACGCTTCTATCGTCGCGGGGCGAACGGTCGTTGCCTACAACGCCTCCTTTGACGTGCGCCTGCTATCGCAGACCCATCAGCGGCACGGCCTTGTCGCCCCTGAGCTGGCCACCGCCTGCGCCATGCTGCTGTATGCCGAATGGCATGGGGAATGGGTTGAAGGCCGGTATGGGTGCTGGCAATGGCGCTGGATCAAGCTGATTGAGGCCGCCCGTGAATGCGGCGTACTGGAGGATGGTGCCCACCGTTCCCTGGCCGACGCACGCATGACCTTGGGCGTGCTGCGTTACCTGCACAAACGCACCAATGGGCGCAAACCTTCTACCAAGCGGAGAACTGAACATGCCAAGTGATTACGATTTCAAGGTTGTGAGCAAGGAAGTCGCCGTGCGTTACCTGCTGGTGTGGGAGTCGAAAGGCTATGCCCGCCTGCTCGATGTGGTGCGAATGTTCGACATGGACGATGGCGGCGTTACCGTTGGATTCATGGACTACGGCAACCCGGATACCGTGGTGATCGTGCCCGAGCACATGAACCGCACGTATACCAAGCAACAGCACGCCCTGGCAGCGGTCGGCGCGATGTTTGATGCGGTCGATGAGTGGAACAAGGTGATGGCCGAAGTGCGCCAGGTCGTCGGCGAAAAATGAGGACGGCAGGTATGCGAAACGAACCGGAATTGCTGCCGGGCCTGATCCTGCCGCCAAGCTATCAGGTCGTGTTGCGCAGGCGCCTGGCCGAAGTGACCAAAGCAACCAGCGCAGCGAATTGCTTGATTGCTCAGGCCCGCGCCGAGGGCATGGTAGAGGCCCTGGAGCTGCTGAAAGCGCTGGAACAACAGCAGGTTGAGCGCCTGTATTTGTTGATCGAGCAGGCCGCCACAGCGCGCTTGCTGGAGCTGGAGCAGGGTGCCGGCGAGTGACCGGCCTGGCGTCATCCGAGGCATAGCGCGAGGCCTGCGGCCCGGGCTTTCGTGCTACGCATCGAGCCACGGCTGCGCCGCGTCTCGCCCCTTCGGGCTTCAATCCCTCTCGCCTGCGCACCTGGCCCGCCAGGCGCTGCGCGCTCCGCTTGCCTCCGGCCTGTCGGCCTGCGCGGCGGCCTGCAGGCCACCTTGCCGCCCCTGCGCGTCCTGGGTGTGCTCATCACCCTCCGGCTGGCC
>NZ_JASCPK010000134.1:0-16406 GCF_029959385.1 Pseudomonas sp. PS01303 | reverse complement strand
GACGTCAGCACAGCCGAGATCGTTATTGGCTGACCCGACGCTTTCGCGAGCAAGCTCGGCTCCCACAGGGGGGGGCGTCAGTCGCGGATGAGTGCCCAGGCTTCTTCCATCATCAGCGGTTGTTTCATGCGTTCGGCGAGCATTGCCATCGCTCGTTCCTTTTCGCAGGCCACCGCGGCGACCAGAATGCCGTTTCTGCCGAACAACCCAATAAACGGCGGATGCTCCGGCTCGCCAAGAAACTCGACTTCATCCCAATGCTCGGCGGGTCCGAGGTAGTCGTAATTCTTGCCAAAATGCCACGTCCAGAAAAACGGCACGTCCAGATAATGCTCCTCGCCGCCAAGCATATTGGCCGCCGCGATGCGCGCATGTTGCTGAGCCAGGCGCCAGTGTTCGATGCGTTGTGGCTGGCCGTGCAGCGGGAAGGTGGCGATGTCGCCAATTGCCCACAGTCCTTCGGTAACGCGCATGCCGTCATCAACGCGCAAAGATTGATCTTTTTCCCTCGGCAGTGACGCGAACGCCTCAGTCGCCGGGTGTACGCCGATCCCCGCCAGTACCAGATCGGCTGAAATGCGCAGGCCGTTGTCCAGCAGCACCGCCTCGACTTTGCCGTCGCCAATGATCTCAGTCGCCTCATGATCGGTGATGAATTTCACGCCTTTTTCTTCATGCAGCGCGCGGATCGCTTTGCCCACCGCCTCGCCGAATTGCGCCGCGAAAGGTATCTCGTGGCGCGCCAGCACCGTGACGTCGAGACCGTGCTGGCGCAGGGCTGACGCGCATTCGAGGGCGATAAAGCTGTCGCCGATGATCACCGCGCGTTGATCGGGGCTGACCGCTTTCATGATCTGTTCGGCCTGGGCTTTTGAGCGCAGCACGAAGACTTGCGGCAGGTAGGCGCCGGGCAATTCCAGTGGATTGGGTTCGCCGCCAGTGGCCAATACTGCGGCGTCGTAACTCAACGTTTGGTCGTCATTGAGGTGCAGGGTTTTAGTCCCGGCATTGATGTCAGTGATTTCGCTTTGCAGACGTTCGATGCGCTGCTCTTTATAGAAAATTTCATCACGCAGCGGCGGCGTCTCTGCCGGCGGCATGTCCCCGGCGAGGACAAATTTGCTCAGCACGGTGCGGTCGTAACCGGCGTCGGGTTCGCGGTCGATCATCACGATGCGGCCACCAAAACCCTTTTCGCGCAACGCCGCCGCACACGCGGTGCCTGCTGCGCCCGCGCCAACAATCACAAAGGTACGCGCATCGTCAGCCGGCGGCGTGTGCGGATCCGCCAGCGCTTGGTCATCGACCCAAACCTCATCGCCACGCAATTCCAATGGATAACGCTTGAGGCTGTCGAGCGCTGGTGGCTCGCACAACGCGCCGTCCTCCGCGCGAAAAGCAGCCTTGTGCCACGGGCAAATCAGCCGTCCGTGACACAACGCGCCGTCAGCCAGCGGCGCGCCGGCGTGTGGGCATTCGACCTGAAACGCGCGGAGCTGGCCTCCCGCACGCAGCAAAACGATCTTGCAGTCGCCGATTTCAACTTGCAGGCCACGGTCTTCAGGGACATCGGCGAAGCGGGCGACACGGTGCAGGGACATGATCGGCTTCCTCACAGGCATTTCTCTTACGAGTTTGCGCCGTGGTGCGAGGTTCAGCGATTTCCTGGTGCCACGGCACGAACGGTACAGCTATAGTCTGCAAGCCGACGACGGCCCAACTGCACAAGGTGCTCCCGGAATGACCCGATTGACCTCTCTCAACCCTTGGCTGGCGGCCATTGCCGTCGCCCTTTGCGTGCAGTTTCCGGCGCAGGCCCAGGAGCGTTTCACCCTGAGCATCCCGGGTGTTTCCGACAACCGTCTGTTCACCTCGGCAGCGGCCAGCGATGCGGCCGGTTGCGGCGGCAAGAATCAGTCGCCGGCGCTGAGCTGGAACGCCGGCCCGACGGGTACCCAGAGCTATGCGATCGTCATGCACGATCCGGACGGCCAGAAAGGTCTGGGCGTCGATCACTGGATTCACTACGGCATCAAATCCACCACGCACCAGATTGCGGCGGGTGTCGGTGCGAAATCCGCGTTCGAAGGCGTCGGCGGCACCAACAGCAAGGGCAACACCCATTACATGGGCCCGTGCCCGCCCGTGGGCGACAGCGCGCACCACTACATCATTCAGATCTACGCCCTTGATCTGGCCCCGGACGCCTTGCCGGCTGGTCTGACCCGCGCCGAACTGATGGAAAAAATCAAAGGTCACGTGCTGCGCAACAGCAGTGCGGTACGGCGTTATCACCGCTGAAAATATTTTCAGCGGCGTTTAACCCGAACTGAAGGGGCGGCCCGTCTCAGTGGATGAATGATCAATTTCATCCCCGAGGTCAGCCCCCATGTCCCGTCCTGTGTATTTTTTGCGGCCCGTTGCTGTCGGTGTGTTGCTGGCGGTGGCCGGTTGCGGCGTTTCCTCCAACCCGGAATCCGCTGCCGTGCCGGCGCCCGCTCAGCCTGCGCAATTGATCCAGCAGGAAGCGCTGATGGCCGACAGCACAATGGCTAAACGCGCGTTGTACAAAATGCCCAACGCGGGCAGCGCGCCGATGCCGCAGAGCGAAAGTTATCCACAAGGCTATCGCGACGAGCAGCGCGAGCAATATCAAGCGCTGGCCGATAACCCGATTCACAGCGTCGCCGAAACCCCGGTTTCAACCTTCAGCGCCGACGTCGATACCGGTGCTTATGCCAACGTCCGCCGTTTGCTTAATCAAGGACGCCTGCCGCCGGAAGGTGCGGTGCGGCTCGAGGAAATGGTCAATTACTTCCCTTATGACTACGCGCTGCCGAGCGATGGCTCGCCGTTTGGCGTGACCACCGAGCTGGCCGCTTCACCGTGGAACCCGCACACGCGCTTGCTGCGCATCGGCATCAAAGCCTCCGATCGCGCGGTGGCGGAATTGCCTCCGGCCAATCTGGTGTTTCTGGTCGATGTGTCCGGCTCGATGGGTCGTCGTGAAGGTTTGCCGATGGTGAAAAGCACGCTGAAATTGCTGGTCGATCAATTGCGCGATCAGGATCGCGTGTCGCTGGTGGTGTATGCCGGAGAATCCAGAGTGGTGCTTGAACCGACATCCGGACGGGAAAAGGCGAAAATTCGTACAGCTATTGAGCAATTGACCGCTGGCGGCTCGACCGCAGGCGCTTCAGGCATCGAACTGGCTTATTCATTGGCGCAGCAGGCGTTCATCGGCAAAGGCATCAATCGCATCCTCTTGGCCACTGACGGAGATTTCAACGTCGGGGTCAGCGACTTCGACAGCCTCAAGCAAATGGCTGTGGATAAACGCAAAACCGGAATCTCGCTGACCACCCTGGGTTTTGGGGTGGATAACTACAATGAACACTTGATGGAGCAGTTGGCCGATGCGGGCGATGGCAACTATGCCTACATCGACAACCTGCGCGAGGCGCGCAAAGTGCTGGTCGATCAACTCGGTTCGACACTCGCCGTGGTCGCAAAAAACGTTAAGTTGCAGGTGGAGTTCAACCCGGCGCAGGTCAGCGAATATCGCCTGCTCGGCTACGAAAACCGCGCTTTGAAGCGTGAGGATTTCAGCAATGACAAGGTCGATGCCGGCGAAATCGGTGCAGGACATACGGTGACCGCGCTGTACGAAATTGTTCCGGCAGGCGAGAAGGGTTGGTTGGAGCCGTTGCGATACGGCAAATCGACGCCAGCGGTTTCTGAGGCGAACGGGGAATTGGCGATGCTGCGTGTGCGATATCAACAGCCCGAAGGTGGGAAAAGTCTGCTGATCGAGCGGCCGATTGCCAATCAGGTGAAAAGCCCCAGTGAAGATCTGCGTTTTGCCGCTGCGGTCGCCGCGTTTTCCCAGCAACTCAAGGACGGCCGCTACACCGGCGATTTCAGCCTGAAAGACACCGAAACACTGGCCCGTGGCGGTCGCGGCGACGACCGTTTCGGCTTGCGCAACGAGTTCGTGCAACTGGTGCAGCTGACGCAGAGCCTGCGCACTTCTACCGCATCGAATGCGCAGGCCATTGAACGACGGATTGAATAAGTGAATCGTCTGAAGGGTTTTATCAGCCAGCTATTTGCTTCGGCAGACAGCCCGACCGCCAGCAGCGATGAATCGCTGCTGGCGCGTTATCGCGAGGGCGACGGCGCGGCGTTCGAGATCTTGTACGCTCGCCATCGTCAGGGTTTGTACCGGTTTCTGCTTGGGTTGAGCGGTAAACCGGAATTGGCCGATGAGGTGTTTCAGGAAACCTGGCTCAGCCTGATCCGCAGCGCCAGTCAGCCACAAGGTCGCGCGACATTTCGTACGTGGCTGTTCCAGATTGCACGCAACCGCCTGATCGATCACTGGCGCAAACATGGCGCGCAACAACCGCTGCACGACAGCTATGACGAACAAACTCACGCGGTCAGCGATGAAGCGACCGATCCCGAGCAACTGCTGAGCCTCAGCCGCGACAGTCAGCGCCTCGAAAGCGCCCTGCAAACCTTGCCCGCCGACCAGCGCGAAGTGTTCTTGCTGCGCGCCCACGGCGACCTCGACCTGGCGCAAATCGCCAGCCTCACCGAAACACCGCTGGAAACCGTCAAAAGCCGCTTGCGCTACGCCCAGCAAAAACTGCGTCGGCTGCTGGCCGAGGAGGTACTCACATGACTGACGCCCGCCAGACACCCGAAGATCCTCTGATCAAACACGTGCGCGAACAGCACAACGCTGAGCCGCCAGCGCATCTCGACGCATTCATCCTCAATACCGCGCGCCGCGAAACGCCTGCGGTGCAACCGAGCCTGTGGCAACGCTGGTTGCGGGCCTGCCGCAAACCGCGCTGGCAAGTCGCATTCGCCAGCCTCGTCGGCGTCGCGTTGATGTTGTCGCTGGTGCAGCGCACGCCCGAACCGCTGCGCCATTACGACTACGCCCCGGCGCCGAAACTCGCTGTGCCGATGGCCGAAGCGGACTCCGCGCAACTGCACCGATTGTCCGCCCCGGCAGCGCCCCGAGCCGCGCCCGCGCCGATGATGGAAATGGCCGCGCCTATGCAAAGCCAGGCGATCAGCGCCGATGAAGCCAAGGTCAGCAAGCGCGCCGCCGCCCCACCCAACGGCCTCGACGAACAACTGCGCGAAGTCCTGCGCCTGCGCGAATCCGGCCAATCGCAAGCCGCCGACAGCCTGTTCAACAACCTGCACAAACGCTACCCGAACGTCGATCTCGACGCCCGGCTCGAACAGTTGCAAGAAAAATGACCCTGTAAACCTCAGCCATTTGGCAATGCCCCGCAAAAACGCGCACTATCGGGGCATTGCCAATACGCCGGAGGACAACGTGGCATCGAAAATTGACCGCATTGCCCAACTGCTCAACTGCCCGCAAAAGGGCGAAGAGATGCGGCGCGCTATTACCGAGGCACGTAAGGAATTTCTGCTGAACCAGCCGGAAGAAAACGTCGTTGATGAGGACGAGGTTTTTGAGGAGGTTGAGGGGGAAGAGGATGACGAAGAATATGATGAGTTTGATTGGACGACGGAATGAATTGAGCTTCACGCGCTTGTTCAGTTTTTGGTCGCCTGATCCAAGGCTGTTGGCTCAGTGCCGACTCTTTTGTGAAATGTGGCGTAGTGCTTCAATGGCTGACCGTTCGCCTTCTGTCTCTTTCAGAGCCCTGCGTCGTTCGGCATAAATTTCATATTCAGCTCGGGCTTTTTCTTCCGCTGCTTGATTACTTGTGTGCCCCGATCCTTGCAAAATCTGGCGGCTGTTGAATTCCAAAAACTGGTTCAACTTCTCCTGCCAATCCCGCAGAAAAACCTGTTTGCGCATCATTGCTTGGTCTTCGGCGAAATCCAGCCACATCGTAACGATGCGATTGAGAGCATTGATTTCTTCTTGGATGAGGTAGTTTTTAGCGATTGTGACATCGCTTTTGCGCACTTCATCTCCCTTGAAGTTGGTTAGACCCATATAGGGTTTTGAGGCGTCAACGCGCTGGAAGATTAACTCGGCGGCAGTCAGGCCGGTGCTGGCGAAATGAAGCTTGTTTTGGATGATCTGAAAGAACGCAGTCGTATCTTTGTTGGACGGCACATAATCGGCCGCCATCGCGAAGATATCCTTCACCCTTAAATAAACCCGTCTTTCGCTGGCTCGAATATCTCGGATGCGCTCAAGCAGCTCGTCAAAATAGTCAGGTACCTGTGAGTGCCCCACTGGAGGGTTTCTCAATCGCTCATCGTCCATGGCGAAGCCCTTGACCAGATATTCTTGAATTACCTGGGTGGCCCATCGACGGAATTGGGTTCCTCGCTTGGAACGGACGCGGTATCCCACCGCGATAATCAAGGGCAGGCTGAAATACTTGACGTTGTAAGGTTTGTTGTCGGCGGCAGTTGTTCGGTAAAACCGAACAACTGAATCCTCTGACAACTCGCCCTCGGCAAAAATATGGCTGATATGTTCGCTGATGGTTGCTTTGGCCTTACCGTACAGTTCACAAATCATCGACTGAGATAGCCAAAGCGTTTCGGACTCGAATCGACATTCCAGGCGTACCTGGCCTTCGGAGCTTTCAAAAAGCAAAAGCTCCCCTTGAGGGGCTGCAGGATAGGCTGTGTCGTTCTGATCAATCATTGGGCTGTCCGCGACCAGTTCTGGCGAGTCTTTACATTGATCGCAAAGGCTCAGGTTTGGCTACGTAGTGTGGCGAAAACCGCTGGCCTAATGAACCCGATTGTCGTGTGATTTTGTTTCCAACCGATCTTTTCATAAAACCATCGCCCACAAAAAAGCCCCGGACTTCATCAGTCCGGGGCTTTCTCGTTTAGATCAATGGTGCACCAGGCGGGATTCGAACCCACGACCCCTGCCTTCGGAGGGCAGTACTCTATCCAGCTGAGCTACTGGTGCAGCGGGCGACATCATACCTAGGTCGGCTCGGGGCGTCCATGCTGGGGTTTGTCAGTGCGCGTGTCCGCTTAAATCACTGTATTCCTTAAAGCTGTAACGTCCTGCAAAACCCTCGCTTGGCGCTTTCCCGGGGTTGATCTATGGTTTTGCTGCGGCACCGGGTTTGGCTCGTTGATCTGAAAAATCCGGCAAAAGCGGCGTTTTTGTTCTTTTTTTCGAACGACCTATTGTCCTTTAACCCCTTTGATCCTACGATCCGTTTGAGATTTCAAACGCTCGTTGAGCGGGTGTTGAAGCGCCGGTGGTTCGAATCGTCCACGGTTGATGCGCCACACCCGGTCACTGATTTCCCTGACGGCAGCCTTGCGAGGCGCCTTTCTACAATCATAATTTGCTCCGCGCAGGCCGCGGTGCTGTTAAGGAAAGCCGACATGCAGCTTAAAGACACCCAGTTGTTCCGCCAGCAAGCCTTCATTGATGGCGCTTGGGTCGATGCGGACAACGGTCAGACGATCAAGGTTAACAACCCGGCCACCGGCGAAATCCTCGGTACCGTGCCAAAAATGGGCGCCGCCGAAACCCGCCGTGCCATCGAAGCCGCTGACAAAGCGCTGCCGGCCTGGCGTGCACTGACCGCCAAAGAGCGTGCGGGCAAGCTGCGTCGCTGGTTCGAATTGATGATCGAGCACCAGGACGACCTCGCGCGCCTGATGACCCTCGAGCAGGGCAAGCCGCTGGCCGAAGCCAAGGGCGAAATCGTTTACGCCGCTTCGTTCATCGAGTGGTTCGCCGAAGAAGCCAAGCGCATCTACGGTGACGTGATTCCGGGTCATCAGCCAGACAAGCGTCTGATCGTGATCAAGCAGCCAATCGGCGTGACCGCCGCGATCACCCCGTGGAACTTCCCGGCCGCGATGATCACCCGTAAAGCCGGCCCGGCACTGGCTGCCGGTTGCACCATGGTGCTCAAGCCTGCTTCGCAAACACCGTTTTCCGCTTTCGCCCTGGCCGAACTGGCTCAGCGCGCCGGCATTCCTGCGGGCGTGTTCAGCGTGGTGTCCGGCAGCGCCGGCGACATCGGCAGCGAGCTGACCAGCAACCCGATCGTGCGCAAATTGTCCTTCACCGGTTCGACCGAAATTGGTCGTCAGCTGATGGCTGAATGCGCCAAGGACATCAAGAAAGTCTCGCTGGAACTGGGCGGTAACGCGCCGTTCATCGTGTTCGACGACGCGGATCTGGATAAGGCCGTCGAAGGCGCGATCATTTCCAAATACCGCAACAACGGCCAGACCTGCGTCTGCGCCAACCGTCTGTACATCCAGGATTCGGTCTACGACGCGTTCGCCGAGAAGCTGAAAGTGGCTGTGGCCAAACTGAAGATCGGCAACGGTCTGGAAGACGGCACCACCACTGGCCCGCTGATCGACGAAAAAGCCGTGGCCAAGGTCAAAGAACACATTGCTGACGCCGTGGCCAAAGGCGCGACCGTGCTGGCCGGTGGCAAGGCGATGGAAGGCAACTTCTTCGAACCGACCATCCTCACCAACGTGCCGAAAAATGCTGCTGTGGCCAAGGAAGAAACCTTCGGCCCGCTGGCGCCGCTGTTCCGCTTCAAAGACGAAGCCGAAGTGATCGCGATGTCCAACGACACCGAGTTCGGTCTGGCTTCGTACTTCTATGCTCGCGACCTCGGTCGTGTGTTCCGTGTCGCGGAAGCGCTGGAATACGGCATGGTTGGCGTCAACACCGGGCTGATCTCCAACGAAGTCGCGCCGTTCGGCGGCATCAAGGCTTCGGGTCTGGGCCGTGAAGGCTCCAAGTACGGCATCGAAGATTACCTGGAAATCAAATACCTCTGCCTGGGCATCTAAGCCCGGTCAAAGATCGCTGCAAACGCAAAGGGCACGAGAGCGCTGTCCCTTTGCGTCGTTTCAAAACCGGAATTTTCTCTGCGGCCGGGAACGCCGTGGCAGTCGATCATCGCATGCTGCCACCGTCGCTTCCTCCCGCTTAATCCTTGAACCACGCCGCCCGATGAGCGGCGAATGAGGACTGTAATGAGCAAGACTAACGCTGAACTGATGGCCCGCCGTACCGCAGCTGTTCCACGTGGTGTTGGCCAGATTCACCCGATCTTCGCTGAGTCGGCAAAAAACGCTACCGTGACTGACGTTGAAGGTCGTGAGTTCATCGACTTCGCCGGCGGTATCGCTGTACTGAACACCGGCCACGTGCACCCGAAAATCATCGCCGCCGTGACCGAACAGCTGAACAAGCTGACCCACACTTGCTTCCAGGTGCTGGCTTACGAGCCGTACGTAGAAGTGTGCGAAAAAATCAACGCGAAGATCCCGGGTGATTTCGCCAAGAAAACCCTGCTGGTTACCACCGGTTCCGAAGCCGTCGAAAACGCCGTGAAAATCGCCCGTGCCGCCACTGGCCGTGCCGGCGTGATCGCCTTCACCGGCGCTTACCACGGTCGCACCATGATGACCCTGGGCCTGACCGGTAAAGTCGTGCCTTACTCGGCCGGCATGGGCCTGATGCCAGGCGGCATCTTCCGCGCGCTGTACCCGAACGAACTGCACGGCGTGAGCATCGACGATTCGATCGCTTCGATCGAACGCATCTTCAAGAACGACGCCGAGCCGAAAGACATCGCTGCGATCATCATCGAGCCTGTACAGGGTGAAGGTGGTTTCTACGTCGCGCCGAAGGAATTCATGAAGCGCCTGCGCGCTCTGTGCGACCAGCACGGCATCCTGCTGATCGCTGACGAAGTACAAACCGGCGCTGGCCGTACCGGCACTTTCTTCGCCATGGAACAGATGGGCGTTGCTGCCGACCTGACCACCTTCGCCAAATCCATCGCTGGCGGCTTCCCGCTGGCCGGTGTCTGCGGCAAGGCCGAATACATGGACGCCATTGCTCCAGGCGGCCTCGGTGGCACCTACGCCGGTAGCCCGATCGCTTGCGCCGCTGCGCTGGCAGTGATGGAAGTGTTCGAAGAAGAGAACCTGCTGGATCGCTGCAAAGCAGTCGGCGAGCGTCTGGTGACTGGCCTGAAGGCTATCCAGGCCAAGTACCCGGTGATCGGCGAAGTCCGTGCGCTGGGCGCAATGATCGCGGTCGAGCTGTTCGAAAACGGCGACAGCCACAAGCCGAACGCTGCAGCAGTTGCATCGGTTGTGGCCAAGGCACGCGACAAGGGTCTGATCCTGCTGTCTTGCGGCACCTACGGCAACGTTCTGCGCGTCCTCGTACCGCTGACCTCGCCGGACGAGCAACTGGACAAAGGTCTGGCGATCATCGAAGAGTGCTTCTCCGAGCTCTGATCACCCAGTGTGACCTGATCGACAAAAAACCCGCTTCGGCGGGTTTTTTTACGCCCCTTGAAACACATCGGGGGCTTTAGCACTGTATCGAAAGGCCAGCATTGGCTAAGGTTCAGGCATTGCAAGGGAGAGCGCGCATGACCGCCGTTGATTTACCCGCCGTACCCCGAGTGCTGATTGCCGAGGCCGACCCGTGGTCGCGCGACCTGCTCAAACAAGTGCTGCTGAACGTGCGTTGCGATGCGCGGCTGGATCTGTGCGCCGATGGCCAGCAAGCGATGTCGTTGCTCAGCGAAGTGCCGTATGACCTTGCCATCGTTGACTGGGAGCTGCCCGGCATCGATGGTTTAAACGTGCTGCGCAGCGTGCGGCAGCGCAAACGCAATCCGCCGCTGCCGTTCATTCTGATGAGCAGCCGCAACGACAGCGCCAGCGTGCGCGAAGCGATTCCGCTGGCGCCGACGGCGTATCTGACCAAGCCGCTGAACATGGAAAGCCTGACTCAGCGTTTGCAGGGGTTGCTGCTCAATGCCGGGGAAGAGGTGTTCTGCGAGGTTCCGGGGCTGGCGCCGGGTATGACGCTGTCGGTGTTTCTCGAGCGACGCCGTGAGCAGGCCGACGGCGCGCCGCTGATGACCGATGTGCAGGTGGCGGTGAAGCGCAGCCTCAACCCTGGCGGGCTGGATCTGAAGGTGCTCGAAGATGAGATTAAAACCGATCCGCAGATCACTGCGGTGTTGATCGCTGCCGCCAACAGCGCCGCGCAACACCATGGCGCGCCCGTGCAGACACTGGCGCAGGCACTGCACCGGCTCGGTACCGGGCAGAGCATGAATTTGATTCTGGGGCTGGCGCTCAAGCGTAGCGCCAGGCTCAGCGATCCGTGTCTGGCGGATTATGCCGAGCGTTATTGGGGGCTTTCGCTGCACACCGCTGAATACGCGCGTACGTTGGCGCGTTTGCTCGATCTGGATCAGGAGCGCTGCTACTGCGCGGGGATGCTGCATCGGTTGGGTGATCTGGCGTTGCTGCGTTGTTTGCAGGAATGGCAGCAGGCCGGCGGAGCTTTGGACGAGCTGGAAGAAGTCGGCGAGGCGCTCGCGGAGTTTGGTGCGGCGTATGGATCGGCGTTGCGCACGCGCTGGCGATTGCCGCTGGAGCTGCGTGAGTTGATTGCGGCGGTGTATCAACTCGGTGGCGGGGTGTATTCCCGTGAAGCGCTGGTGATGAACATGGCGGCGCAAATGGCGCACCTGACTGAGCATGAAGGAATCGAAGAGCTGGCGAAGAGCCGCACGGCACGGCTGCTCAAGATCGGCTTGCCGGAGCTGATGCGGATGCGTAAGTAACCCGCCCACACCATACTTGTAAGAGTCGGGCGTTTGTGGCGAGGGGATTTATCCCCGTTGGGCTGCGGAGCGGCCCCTCTTTTGATTCAAAAAAGCAGGGGACTGCTGCGCAGTCCAGCGGGGATAAATCCCCTCGCCACAGGTTTGCATTTCAAATCGAATATTCAGGCAGAGATGATGCGGTTCTTGCCTTGGCGTTTGGCTTCGTACATCGCTGCATCCGCACGGGCGAACAGGCTGTCGAGGCTTTCATCTTCGTCGGTGAGGCTGGTCAGGCCCTGGCTCACGGTGATGCTGAAGGTCTGGCCATCGTGGTTGAAACTCAGACGTTGAATCTCCTGTTGCAAGCGTTCCGCGACCTGCATCGCCATATCCGGCGCGCACCCCGGAAACACCGCCGCAAATTCCTCCCCGCCAATCCGCCCGAACAGATCGCCGCGTCGTAGTGAGCCGCGCCCGCACTCGGCGACTCGCTGCAACACGTTGTCGCCCTCGGGATGCCCGTAACTGTCGTTGATCACTTTGAAGTCATCAATATCCAGCAGCAAAAACCCCATCGGCGAACCTTGCAGCCGCGCCTCTTCAAACTCACGGTGGGCGCATTCGAAGAAGTGTCGGCGGTTGCTGCTTTGTGTGAGTACGTCGGTGGTCGCCAGACGATGCAGCTCGGTTTCCATCTGCTTCTTTTCGGTGATGTCTTCGGCAATGCCGACGATGATCACCGGTTGCCCGCTATCGTCCTGACGATTGATGAAGCATTTGTCGCTGAGCCAGCGGATCTGGCCATCGGCGGCGATGATGCGGTATTCGCGATCTTCCACCGCGCCCTTGTGCAGGACTTCGGCAAGGCTGCGTTCAGCGTATTCGAGGTCGTCGGGGTAAATGCTGTCGCGCCACTGGTTGTAGTCGGCGAGGAGAAGGCCGGCGGAGCGGCCGAAAATCCGTTCATACGCGGGGCTGACGTACAGCACCTGGCGGGTTTCCCAGTTAAACGCCCAAAGCACCGCGTTGACACTGACCAGCAGCGAGCTGAACAGCTGTTCGCGTTCGCTCAAACGGGCGACTTCGCCCTGGGCGTGCATCAACGCCATGAGGGTTTGCGCGGCTTCGGGCCACTGCGGGAAAGATGAGTCTTTTTGGTTGTTATTGACCATCGGCACAAGTCTCAAAGGGCGTGCCGCAATCGACAACGGCCACAGAACAGCCCGCCGGGATGGCGAAGTGTCTTTGAGATAGGGGATTTTGGGCGAAGTTCCCGGTTTTTACCGGATCCTGCCAAGTGGCCATTGCGGCACACCTGTAGGAGCTGTCGAGTGAAACGAGGCTGCGATCTTTTGATTTCAACAAACAGAATCAAAAGATCGCAGCCTGCGGCAGCTCCTACTTGGGGCCGGTGTTTAGGCAGTAGGGCGCAGAGAGTAGGTTTTCAGCTGGCCGGCGAAATCGCGCAGAGACTGGATGCCGCTGGCTTCCGCTTCGTGAACCCACTCTTTGATGGCGGCGAGCATGTCGTGGCCATTGGAACTGGTCTTGACCCAGATCTGCTGCAGGGCGAGGCGTTTTTCGTAAATCACCTTCAGTGCCTGGCTGTGCTCGAGCATGTTCTGGATGCGCAAGTGATGACGGTCTTCCAGCAGGCTGGTTTCCCGCGACAGCAGGCGTTTGGCCCGGTGAAACTGGTGACGCACCGAGTGATCGACCTTGGCCAGTTCTTGCTGAACCAGTGGGCCAATCACCAATTTGCGGTACTGGGCCATGATCTGGAAGCGGTTGTTGAGGATCGCCATCGCGGTGTCCATGTCCAGATTGCCCTTGCCTTCGACACGGTGGGCGATCGGTGCAACGCGCTGAACCTTGGCCAGACGGAAGAAGCTGAAGACTTTGATCCACGCCCAACCGAGGTCGAACTCCCACTTCTTCACCGACAGCTTGGCCGAGTTCGGGTAGGTGTGATGGTTGTTATGCAGTTCTTCGCCGCCGATCAGGATGCCCCACGGCACCAGATTGGTCGCCGCGTCGCGGCATTCGAAGTTGCGATAGCCGACCGCGTGACCGAGACCGTTGATGACGCCAGCGGCCCACACCGGGATCCACATCATCTGGATCGCCCAGATGGTGATGCCGATGGTGCCGAACAGCATCAGGTCGATAACCCCCATGATCGCCACGCCCAGCAGCGGATAACGGCTGTAGACGTTGCGTTCGATCCAGTCTTCCGGGCAGTTCTTGCCGTAGATGCGCAGGGTTTCCGGGTTCTGCGCTTCGGCGCGGTACAGCTCGGCACCGGTACGCAGCACGGTGGAAAGACCTTTGATAACCGGGCTGTGCGGGTCGTCTTCGGTTTCGCACTTGGCGTGGTGTTTACGGTGGATGGCTGTCCACTCGCGGGTGTTCTGCGCCGTGGTCAGCCACAGCCAGAAACGGAAGAAATGTTTCAGGCCAGCATTCAGCTCCAGCGAGCGATGGGCCGAATAACGGTGCAGATAGACGGTGACGGCTACAATCGTCACGTGGGTCATCAGCAGGGTGACCGCGACCAGAGACCAGGCCGACAAGCCAAGAAAACCTTCGTACCACATAGGCTATAGGGCCCTCGATAAAGATAAAAACAGCCGTTGCATTATCACTAAGCACACAGATAAAACCAGTCGCCCTTTCAGATAAGAGTCGCTGGATGTTACTTGGCCTATAATTCCAACCTTTTTGTAGGGACATGGACAGCCGAATGTCTGCCACTTATCGCGATGCCTTGCGTGCAGCGCTGCTCTATCTCGTGCTTGCCGCTGTCTGGTTGCAAGGTTCTGATTATTTATTAAACAATTTCTTCGATAACTCCGTCGATCTTGCTCGTTGGCAACTGATCAACGGTTATCTGTTTGCGGCGGTCAGCGCCGGGCTGATTTTTCTGGCGCGCGCACGTTTGTGTGAGTTTCTCGGCATCGGAGCGCGGTTGCGCGAACGGCACGCTGATCGCGAGCGTCTGCGGCAGGCGGCGGCCGTGTTCGATTGCACCCGCGAAGGCGTGCTGGTCACTGATCGTCAGGGGCTGATCGTCCACGTTAACCGCGCCTTTATCGAAATCACCGGTTATCAGCGTGAAGAAGTTATCGGTCAGCGCCCGAGCCTGTTCAAGTCCGGCCACCATCCGCCGGGCTTCTATCAGGCGATGTTCGCCACGTTGGCGTCGCAGGAAGAGTGGAGCGGCGAAATCTGGAACCGCCGTAAAAGCGGCGAGATTTATCCACAATGGCAAACCATTCGCGTCATTCACGATGATCGCGGTGAGGTCAGCCATTACGTGGCGGTGTTTTCCGACATCACCGCGATCAAGGATTCCGAGCACGAACTCAAACACCTCGCCCACCACGACCCATTGACCGATCTGCCCAATCGCCTGCTGTTCAGCGATCGCGCCGAGCAAGCGCTGACGTCTGCGCAGACCCACAAACGTGGCTGTGCGCTGCTGCTGATCGATCTGGATTTCTTCAAAATGATCAACGACAGCCTCGGGCATAACGTCGGTGATCGGTTACTCAAAGCGGTGGCGGCGCGGTTGCAGGAACTGTTCGGCCCCGGCATCACCCTGGCGCGGCTCGGCGGTGACGAGTTCGCGGTGCTCGCGGAAAGTTGTCCACAGCCTGCGCAAGCGGCGGCGCTGGCCCAGCGCGTTCTCGATGGCTTCAAAGAACCGTTCTGCATCGACGGCCACGAACTGTTCATCAATGCCAGCATCGGCATCAGCCTGTTCCCCAGCGATGCCTTGAGCGCGGAACAACTGTTGCGCAACGCCGATGCCGCGCTGTTCAAAGCCAAGAACAGCGGGCGCAACGGTTACGCCTTGTACACCGAAGAGCTCACCGCTCACGCTCAGCAACGGGTCGAACTCGCTTTCGAACTGCGCCGCGCTCTAGAGCTGCGAGAGCTGCGCGTCTACTACCAACCGGTGCATGACCTGAAAACCAGTCGCCTGATCGGCGTAGAAGCGCTGGTGCGCTGGCAGCATCCGCAGCGTGGACTGGTGTCGCCTGCGGAATTCATTCCGATTGCCGAGCGCACCGGGTTGATCGCCGAAATCGATGCCTGGGTGATGCAGCAGGCTTGCCAGCAAATGTGCGAGTGGCAGCGGGCCGGGGTGGTGCTGTCGTTCGTCGCGGTAAATGTTTCGTCGCGATTGTTTGCGCGGCGTGAGCTGTATCAACAAGTGGCACAGGTGCTGCGCGAGACTGGGCTGGATCCGGCGTATCTGGAGCTGGAAGTTACAGAGAGCGCTGTGATGGACGATCCGGAAGTGGCGCTGGAGCAGATGCACCGCTTGCGTGAGTTGGGGATTCGTCTGGCGATTGATGATTTCGGTACCGGTTATTCGTCGCTGTTGCGGCTCAAGCGCTTGCCGGTGCAGAAGCTGAAGATTGATCAGGGGTTTGTCGCGGGGCTGCCGTGGGATGAGGATGATGCGGCGATTGTTCGGGTGATCATCGCGCTGGCTCGCAGCATGGGCATGCAGGTGCATGCTGAAGGGATCGAGCAGGCGGAGCAGGCGGTGTTTTTGCTGGAGCAGGAATGTGAGTTGGGGCAGGGGTATTGGTTTGGGCGGCCGGTTCCAGCGGTTGAGATTGATTGGATGAAAGCCCCCGTTATTGGCTGATAGCTGACAAAAAGCCTGAGGTGCACACAAAAACTGAGGTGTGTACAAAACCTGTGGCGAGGGGATTTATCCCCGTTGGACTGCGCAGCAGTCCCCAAATTTTCAGGGTCGCTTCGCAACCCAACGGGGATAAATCC
>NZ_JASCPK010000133.1:0-16470 GCF_029959385.1 Pseudomonas sp. PS01303 | reverse complement strand
AGCAAGCTCGGCTCCTACAAGGATTGGTGGCGCTCGCAAATCTTTTGTAGGAGCCGAGCTTGCTCGCGAAGGCGGCCTAGACTGCGCCGCCATCCTCACTGCCCAAACCGATACTCCCGCTCAACCCGGCAAACCCGCGTATGAAACTTCGAATACCAAATCGATCGCCCACGCTCCTGAATCACCCGATGCTCAGGATTCTGCCGCCACGCAAGAATCGCCGCCTCACTCTCCCAATACGACACAGTAATGCCGACACCATCCGCCCCACGAACCGACTCCACACCGAGATACCCCGGTTGCATATTCACCAGTTCTTCCATGCGCTCGGCGGCTGCGGCATAACCGTTATCACCCTCGGTGCGCGTCGAGGTAAAGATCACCGCAAAACACGAGGTCATTGCCGTGCCTCCACGCAAGCTTCGACAAACGCCCGCACCAGCGGCGGGATTTTCCCTTTGAGCGCCGCGCGTTCCGGCTGGAACAACGTCGCGATGAAGAACCGATGATCCTTGAGCTCGATCGCGCGTAAATCCCCCGCCGAATCATGACCTGTGGCGTGTAGGCCATTGCTCAGAAGATCACCCTCGAACTGCGGATTCACACCGTAGCGGCAGCGATAGCCTTCCTCAATTTCCGACGTTTCGTACGCCTTGGCGATCAGCGAGCCGGGAATCAAATGAATGCTGCCCACCGCTTCGACCAGTGAGCAGGTCAAGGGCGTGAGCAAAGCACGTTCGGATTCGGGCGAGGTTTCGCCATGCTCGGCGTCGACCCAGCCCAATACGTTGCGGGAAAATTCCAGCACGGCATGTTGAAAACCACCGCAGGTGCCGAGGAAAGGTCGCTGCTGCTCGCGGGCAAAACGGATGGCCCGCAGAGCGCCGGCTTCGCTTTTGTAAGGGCTGGCGGGGACGCACCAGATACCGTCGAAACGATGCAGCGCGGTATCGACGTGGATCTGGTCGGTGGCCAGCCATTCGAAATGCACGGGGCGGGCGAGGTGTTCAGCGACCAGCCCAAGGGCGACGGGGATGGCCTGGTGGGCCGTCACCTGCGGGTCGTAATCGCCGATGAGGGCGATGGAAACAGCGTCCATGTAAATTCCTTTTTGAATAGATCGATGAACCCCTGTGGCGAGGGGATTTATCCCCGTTGGGCAGCGAAGCGGCCCCAAGATTTCAAGACCGACGACTGCTTCGCAGCCGAACGGGGATAAATCCCCTCACCACAGAGTTTTGCGTTTGCTTTGAAGAAGGTGTGATTGCCCGCTAACGCCACTCACTATAGATTGGCGCTCACGCACTCGATATTGGCGTTTCCCCAAGTGATCAATGCAGCGGCGCACTATCAGCTCGACTACCCCGATCTGGCCCTGATCCTCGCTTTAGTGCGCGGCGGCTCTCTGGCCCGTGCATCTCAGCTGCTAAAAGTAGACGTCTCCACCGTATTCCGCGCCGTGCGCCGTCTCGAAGCCGCGCTCGGCCAGCAACTCTTCGAAAAAAGCCGCGCCGGTTACCTGCCGACCACCCTCGCACAGAACCTCGCCGAGCAGGCCGAACGCGCCGAGCAAGCCCTCGAAGCGGCACGCATTGGCGTGGAGCAGGGCGGCGAAGTGATCAGCGGCACGGTGCGTCTGACCTGCACCGACTCGGTACTGCAAGGCCTGCTGCTGCCGGCGCTGGCGCAGTTCATGCCCAACTACCCGGCGCTGACCATCGAACTGAGCACCTCCAACGACTTCGCCAACCTCAGCCGCCGCGATGCCGACATTGCCCTGCGTCTGACACGCACTCCGCCGGAGCATCTGGTCGGACGGCAACTGGCGAAGATTTCCTACAGGGTCTGTGCCAGTCCGCGCTATCTGCAGAACGTCGATCCTACAGATCTGGCCGCGCTGACCTGGATCGCCCCGGACGACTTTCTGCCCGATCACCCGACCATCGCCTGGCGCCGTCAGCACTTGCCGGGCGTGGTGCCGGGTTATCGCTGCAACAGCATGCTCTCGGTGACGGAGTTGGTACGCGCCGGGCTCGGTGTGGCGGCATTGCCGGATTTTCTGATGGGCGATGACCTGCAAGCCTTGAGCGAACCGTTGCACGGTTACGACACCGCGCTGTGGCTGCTGACCCGTCCGGATTGCCGGGCGTTGCGCTCGGTGGTCACGCTGTTCGATGAACTTGGGCGGGCGCTGCGTCTGCCGTGATCAGCGCTGCGCAGACTGGCGCATGTGATCGTGCATCTCGCTGGTGAGACTTTCGATGCGCTCGGTCAGGCTCTTGGTCATTTCAGTGAGGCGGGTGTTTTGCTCCAGCAATTCCAGTAACTGCGCAGTGTTCTGTGCCGCTTGAGCCTGACGCTCAGTATTAGCTCGCGCGAGGTCTTCACGGTGCTGGGCGTCGGCGTCGGATTGCGCCTTGTCGCGCGCGGCCTGGCGGGTTTGCGCGAGCAGAATCAGCGGCGCGGCGTAGGCCGATTGCAGGCTGAACGCGAGGTTGAGCAGGATGAACGGGTAAACGTCGAACGTGGTCACGCCGAAAACGTTGAGGCAGACCCACAGCAACACGATCAGGGTTTGCGCGCCGAGAAATGTCGGCGTGCCGAAAAACCGCGCAAAGGCCTCGGCGCGTAGAGCGAAAGTGTCGTTGCCGAAGGTGGTGGCGAGGTGGGCGTGAGGGCGGTGGAAGCGCAGGTGATCGGTGGGGTCGGTGGTGGATTTTTCGGATGGGTCAGGGGTCATGATGGGCTCGGCGGGGTTGGGTGGCTGTGCATCACTATAGTCTTGCGTTGTGGCTGCCGGCCTCTTCGCGAGCAGGCTCGCTCCCACATTTGAACTGCATTCCTACTGATGAAACTCGGTCAAATTGTGGGAGCGGGCTTGCTCGCGAAGGCGGCGCCACCGTCCCTCAAACTCTGGCGTCATGCGCCAATGCGACACTGATCGTATTGCGCCCCGTATGTTTCGCCGTATACAACGCCTTGTCCGCATCCTCCAGCCAATCCACCGCGTCCTTATACCCGGCCTGATAGCGCGCCAGGCCAATACTCAAACTCACCCGCAAATCCGGCACATCCGGATGGCGATACTGCTCCAGTGCCTCGCGCAACTGCTCCATCAACACCTCGGCTTTGACCAATGGCAACGTCGGCAGAATCACGCAAAACTCATCACCGCCATAACGCCCGGCCAACTCATATTCATCGAGCATACGCTTGAGCTCCTGACCCAATTGACGCAGCGCGGCATCGCCAACGATGTGCCCATAACTGTCGTTGATCACTTTGAAATGATCGATATCGATCAACGCCAATGTGGCTTGCGTGTTGTGCTGACGACACTGCTGAAACTTCAGATGCAGCAGGTCTTTCCAAGCGCCGTGATTAAGCAAGCCGGTCAGGCTGTCGGTTCGGCTGAGCGCACTCAACGCACGTTTATGCTGGGACAGTTTGATCGCCAGTCGATAACAAACCATGCCCAGCGCCAGCGGATACAAGGTGAGCATCGGCAAGCAGGCCCAGACTTGCGCCTGTGTCATCGTCAGACTGAATTTGAAACCGAAGATCGACCAGCCCAGCAACACGCCGACGAGTTGGGCGAGGGCGCCAAACACGAACAGTCGCTGGCCACCGGCCGCCACGTTGTTCATGGTCATCATCGACAGAATGGTCACGGTCGCCAGCGGATTGAACTGAAAACTCGCCGCCCAGAACCCGCCGCACAGCGAGTCATAAAGCATGTTGCGGCGCTCGGCCTGATAGGGGAACGCAGAGCGCGTGGAGATCTGATACGCCAGATGCGGCCAGGCAAAGCCGTTAAACAGCAACAGTGCCCAGATCCAGCCCGGCATGTTCAGCGGATACAGCGCGGCGCCGACACAGAAAAACCCGACGCCCAGACCGATGATCCGGGGCAGGTAAATACGTCTGGCGAATGACAAGCCTTTGCCGCGATTGTTTTCCATGGTGTCCTGCGCGAGATTCGTCCTGAAATACTTTGCAGTATATTTCCTCAGGTCGACCGTCTGTCGGTCGATTGTCGGACATTGTCATTTATTCCAACGGCAATGATCAGTGTCCTTCCGAGCCATTAATCGATGGCTCACGCAGGAGAGCGGCGATTTAGAGCTGATAACAGCCGAGAAACATGTCCAGAGCCGATTCAACGACGGTGTTCTGCATCTCGGCATCCAGCGGCGGTTGGCCCATGGAAATCTGTGGCCAGAAGCCAAACGACTTCAGCAGGCCTTGAACCTGATGCGCGGCGAACTCCGGATCGATAGGTTTCAATCGACCGTCGGCCACCGCCGCACGAATCCACACCGTCAGGCCTTCTTCGCGTTCGCCCATGCGCGCCACCATGTTCTGCGCACGCTCCGGGGAATGGATGGTGGCGGCAATCGCGACCCGCGCCAGGCCGAGGAAATTGTCGTCGGCCATCATCAGCAATTTGGCCAACAGCATCTGCCGCAGCTGCTCGCGCAAAGGCTTGTCGGCGCAATACGGTTCGCGCATTTCTGCGCTGATCCGCGCCCACAATTGATTCAGAATCTCGGCGAACAGCTCTTCCTTGCTGGGGAAATGGTTGTACACCGTGCGCTTCGACACACCCGCCGTCGCGGCGATCTTATCCATGCTGGTGACCTCGAATCCATTGGCACGAAATTCGGCAATCGCCGCTTGAATAATGGCTTCGCGTTTACGGTCGGTGAGGCGCTGTGGAGCTGTCATAAGTAAGCTTCGGCAGGAAATGAATGAAATTACACTCGGTAGTTTACTTGTCATCGTGTTTGATGCAACCTAGAAACTACACCGCTCAGTGTAATGTTGCGTTAATCCTCGCAACCTAAAAAACAGACAGTTCGGCCTGTGCGTGCAGCCTTGGCCATTTATCGTCCCACCGTGAAACGCCGTGAATTCCCCGGTTTTTCAGGAGTCATTCAGTCATGGCCAACCCAAATCCCGCTTCAACACCCGAAGCCTCACGTCAGGCTCAAGGGCTGTTCCGCAACCACGCGCCGGTGCAGCGCGAAGGCCTGCGCAAAATGTTGCGGATCATGTGGAACATGATCTTCCATAAACCCCGCGACACCCGGCCCGCCGCGCCGATCCCTGTGCAAGCGCTGACCCGCGAAGACCTGCTGGCCGCGCCGAACCACAGCGTCTATCGCCTCGGCCACTCAACTCTTCTATTGAAGATGCGCGACAAATTCTGGATCACCGACCCGGTCTTTGCCGAGCGTGCTTCGCCCGTGCAATGGGCCGGCCCGAAACGTTTTCACCAGCCACCCATCAGCATCGACCAATTGCCGCCGATCGAAGCGGTGATCCTGTCGCACAACCACTACGACCACCTCGACTACCAAGCCGTACTCAAACTCGCCGACAAAACCAACTACTTCCTGACCCCGCTCGGCGTCGGCGACACCCTGATCAAATGGGGCATCGACGCCAGCAAAGTGCGCCAGTACGACTGGTGGCAGGGCACCGAAATCGCCGGCATCCGCTTCATCGCCACCCCGTCGCAACACTTCTCCGGTCGAGGCCTGTTCGACGGCAACAGCACACTCTGGGCGTCGTGGGTGATGATCGACGGAGACACGCGCATCTTCTTCAGCGGCGACAGCGGCTACTTCGACGGCTTCAAACGCATCGGCGAAGAATACGGCCCGTTCGACCTGACCCTGATGGAAACCGGCGCCTACAACGTCGAATGGCCACACGTGCACATGCAACCGGAACAAACCCTGCAAGCGCACATCGACCTCAAGGGCCGCTGGCTATTTCCAATCCACAACGGCACGTTCGACCTGGCCATGCATGCGTGGCACGAACCGTTCGACCGAATCCTCGCGCTGGCTTGGGAGCGCAGTGTGACGATCACGACGCCGCAGATGGGCGAGGCGTTTAATCTGGCGCAGCCGCAGCGGGGGAGTGCGTGGTGGTTGACGGTTGAAGGTGAGACTGAAGCAGCGGTGCAGGGCGCCTGACGCCTTATCGCGTCAAGCGAATACCACCTCAATACGCCCCTCTTTCCTTGAACGAGGGGCTGATTTCACCACTATTTGTACGTCTCGTCCGAGCCGAGAAAGACACTCCATCATCTTGGCTTCACTGATACCGCGAAATTTCCCGCGAAGCATTTCGGAGAGTTTGGGCTGAGACAAACCCAGAATTTCCGAAGCTTGAATTTGGGTCAGATGGCGTGCCTTTATGATTTCGCCGATCTTGGCCGCGAGTTGTGATTTGACCTGCATTTCACTGGCATTGGGCAAGCCGAGGTCTTGGTAGACGTTGCCGCTGCCTTCTTCAATTTCTATCATTTGATGATCCTTTGGCGTGATTCTGGGCAGCTCTAAGTCGGTTTCGGATTAGCTCAATGTCCGACTGAGCGGTTTTGATTCCAGACGTCGCCTTCTTCTGGAAACAGTGCAAAACGTAAACAGCGCTGTCGAAACGAACTGTGTAAACGGCGCGATAGGTGTTGGTATCGAAGTTCTCCACCAGTTCCAATACTCCTGCACCGCCAAAGCCCTTCAAAGGTTTTGCATCTGGGTGCTTCAGCCCATTTTGGGCGAGATCCAGTGCATAACCGAAAACGTCCTGCACGTCTGTGGGCATCTGCTTCAGGTCTTTTTTGCTGCTACACACCCACAAGAGCGGCTTCCTTGCACACATTCAAAATATACCTATGTTGGGATAATGGTCAACGATCCTTTTCATTGCTAACGCCTGGTTGAGACTTAGGCGTGATTTAGGGTGTACTGGTTTTTTGTACAGTTAATATTTGCTGGAATCAAATGCGTTTTGTATGCGGGTGAAACCATTTTCCGATCTCAGATTTTCAGTGCACAAATGCTGGCTGAATCTGGAAGAAATCACGTCAGAAAAAGCCTCCACCCCGTGTAGCGGCTACAAGTCAGGCTGACTTTTCCTACTGCTGATTGTCCTTGTTGCTGACAGCGCTTTCTGACGGTGTCGGTAGGCTGTATCGCGAGTGAATGAGTCACTCGCGTTTTTTCATACAAGGATGATCCGCGTGAAACACCCCTTTAAACGCCGCATATACACGCTGGCGCAAGCAATCCTGATTTCGCTGACAGCCACGACCATTGCCAACGCTGCCACCGCGAATACCCCGCTCGAATACGCCAGCGTTACTGAACTCGGCACCCTGATGGCGAACAATGAACTGACTGCCGTCGCACTAGTTGAGCACCTCACGCAGCGAATCGCTGACCTGGATAAACAAGGCCCGGCCCTTCACGCCGTTATCGAGCTCAACCCGCAAGCGCTCGATATCGCCAAGGCACTGGATGAAGAGCGCGCAGCAGGTCAGACGCGGGGCGCGCTGCATGGCATTCCCGTGCTGCTCAAAGACAACTTCGATACCGCCGACAGTCTGCAAACCAGCGCGGGTTCTTTGGCGATGGTCGGTCAGCCGGCTGCCGCTGATGCTTTCGTGGTTAAGCAATTACGGGATGCTGGCGCGATTGTGTTGGGCAAAACCAACATGAGTGAATGGGCTTACGTGCGGGACATGGATCTGCCACATGGCTGGAGCGGTCGCGGTGGCCAAGGGAAAAACCCACATCTGGCGAGTGAAAGCACCTGCGGCTCCAGCTCCGGTTCCGCCTCTGCTGTGGCAGCAGGTTACGCCCCAATTTCCCTGGGCACTGAAACCAACGGTTCGATCACGTGCCCGGCCTCGGCTAACGGCGTGGTTGGCGTCAAACCGACATTAGGTCTGTTAAGCCGATCCGGGATCGTGCCGATCACTCGACTGCAAGACACTCCTGGAACCTTAAGCCGAACCGTTCGCGATGCGGCGCTGACCTTAAACCTCATGCAAGGCATCGATGCAGCGGACTCGGCCACCTCGGGCGCACCGAAAGGTGTCGATTACACCGCGCTGCTGAGCAACGATGCTCTGCAAGGCAAACGCATCGGCTATCCCGTTGCCTATGTCGGCACAAACGGTACGCCTCTGACACCCGGCGTCGAATTTCTAATGGCCATGGCTGCAATGCAGGAACAAGGCGCCACGATCGTGCCCGTAACGGTTCGTTTGCCAGACATCGATGGCTACATCCCCAGCCTGATGGGCGGAATGAAACACGAATTGCCCGAATACTTCGCCAGCCGTCCCGACCTGCCAATTCAGTCGCTGCAAGCGCTGATCGACTTCAACAAAATCAATCCCGGCATTGAAGGTCACGGACAAAGCATGCTCGAAGCGATCAACGATATGGACATGACCCATGATCAGGCACGTGCTTCGCTCGCAACCATCAGCGAAAAATTCAAGGGCGCCATCGACGAACAACTGCAAGAACACAACCTCGACGCAATGATTGCCGAAGCCGACGGCTACTCGCAGTTCGCCGCCGCCGTCGCCGGCTATCCAGCGATCACTGTGCCATCGGGCATGGACGATGACGGACTGCCGACCTCGGTGTTCTTTTTCGGCAAAGCCTGGAGCGAGCCGCAACTGTTCGCCATGGCCTACAGCTATGAACAAGCCTCGGCCGAACTGCGTCATCCTGCCTTCAAGTAATCATCCGACCTGAGCAAAATCCCCACGCTCGACAGCATTCTGCTGCATAGCCTGGGGATTTAATTTACGGCCCGGCGCGAACCCGGGAAAGAACACCAACCCCTGCGCTTCCAAGCGATACGCCAATGCCAGACGCGCCGCATCGGCCACATCCTGCTGCGCCTCAAACCGCTGAATGTCTTCGACAGACACCTGGGCCTCACGCGACAACTGCTCAGCGCTCCAGCCGAGCATGGCTCGGGCCTGTACGCAATGCGTCGGGGTAAACTGGAAAAGCGCGATATGTTCGAGAATGAGGTTCATCGCAGAAGTGGCCATGGTGTGCTCCGGGCTCAAGAGTGCTGATTGAAAATATACTGTGTTTTTGTACAGTTGTTTTCGGCCGGGATCAAACGCATTTTTTGATTTTCCCTGATTCGCCGCCTCCAACCAGACGGACGGTGCCTGACCGAGTCGTCGCTGCTCGCTGAAGCTCGGCCCGGTTTGCGGTGCAAAGAACGATTGAAGGTAGGCAAGCTTACGGGTAACTGCTCCGTCGGCTGTGGGAGTGTTTGACGTGTGTTGGGACGTTGCAGAAAACTCCGACACCGTGTGGGTAGCTTTCCTTCAGGCGACACTGGGAAGGGCACGAGATCAGTGAAGTGGATACTCGGTTGATCTCAGATGGCCTCGGTATTCAAAAGAGAAAACGCATGTTGATCTTCAATTGCACCGAAGCTGCCAGCAAATTTTTCAGCCGGGTTCACAAAGGCAAAAAAATCACGCCGGTGGACAACAACCCCCCGTCGAAGGCCATTGAAGATGACGAGGCCAGCAATTCCGTAGAGCAATGGCTAGTCCATGCGATCACGGTGCAACGTAAGCACATATTGTTGGTTATCCATGTGCAAACCCGTTACTGCATGGTCTTCGCCGAGGCGAAAAAAGCCGACGCAGAAGGTTTCGTTGCCTGGTTTGCTGATCGTTGGCGTGAAGGATTGATCCGCGATGCGATCAATCACGGCTTTATGGATTGGGTCGATGCCGGTGTCATGCCGGAGCGCATGGATCAAGGCTGTCACGATTACAGGTTTTATCGGCGTAGCCATCGCAGTGCGCAAAAACACATTGATGAAATTGCCTGGTATTTCCAAGGCAGTGCATCTGAGTCGGGCTGTTTACCACCGGGTGAACGGGCAGCCATTGGTTTCGATGCCGCGATGAATGACACGCCCAGACGCAGCAAAGGTCAGAAAGATATGTACTGGCCGAATGTCGAAATGGTCGCTCACTGGTTGCGTGAATATTGCGCAGTTGATGAGGCGGGTATCGAACGTGCCTTGAAGCGACGTCTGGAGGCGTGGCGAGAGATCAATGCTTGTCATAGGCGCTAGGGTGCAGCCCATGCTTGAGCAACTCGGGCGCGAAGTCATCAGTAATCACGCTCGTATGTTGCAGGGGGAGAATGCTGAGCAGTATGAGCGTCGCTCCAGCAGTTCTTTATCCCGACATAGTCAGCCTGCTGGCGCCGTCAACCTGCAACTACCCCAAGGCTAACCGTCACTCCAGCCCCGGCGCCTCACGAATAATGAAGTGATCCAGGTTCTCGATATTGGCATTGAAGACCTCGAAAGGCTTTTCGGGGTTCTTCTTGCCGGGCACCTGCTTCAACTCCGGCGTCACCCCATAGAAGAAACAGAACAACGCCTTGTCGCTATCCACCGCGTGCTTGATCTCTTCCAGAAACGCCTTGCGCTTGCGGTAGTTGTCGATCAGCTTCTTGTTCAGATAAACACTGACCGGATACGGCTTCTTCTTACTGTCCTCGGTCTTCTTGAACCAGACCTTGTCCTCGAAATCGATACGAAAACTGGCACTGTGGAACTCCTCGATCTTCTTGATCCGCCCCCAGTAAATCAGCCCCTTGTTGTCCGTCAGATACTCAATCTTCTTGAAGAACGAACTGTACGGCGCCGAATGCTCGCCGACCTTCAACGGCATCCGCTTGAGCAACTCCTTGTCCGCGAAGTTGGAAACAAAACACTCCACCGGATGCGCAAACACACTGGTCTTGTCCGGCGCCGACTCACGACCTGCCGACTCTTTACCACTGTCCGCCGCCACCCGCACCGGATCTTCGCGCAACACATCCGCCGCCCCCGCTGGCGCGGCAGGCTTGCGCACATACTCGCGCCGGGTCAGCAACAACTCTGATGGGAAATGTTCCTCACGCCCGTCATCCACCTCGCCATCCGCCGTCTCAACGCCAGACGCTGAAGCCTTCAAACTCACATACGGACAACCCGCCACATGCTGCGTAGTGGGCAGGTTTTTGAAGTGCGGCGTGCGAACGTAATTCACGTTCTTGGCGTTGAACGTACCCAACTCATTGGAGGCCTCGAACGCCGAACGACAGGCATCGTTGGGGCACTGGAAGTGTTCCTTCGCAGAGTCAAACGCCACCGTCTCATCGAAATTGAGATCGCGAACATCATAGATCGACAACTTGTCGTCGAGGCTGAGGCAGTAGGCGAGATCGAATTTCATGGTGGGGCTCGGATCCTTGAGTGGGGGAGGGGTATTAATAGCGGGAGGCGGGGCGGGTTGCACTGATTGTTTTCAGGATGATGCGGGATTTGTGGGGATGAGCCTGCAATTGGTGGTATCACCTCAATCCTTGATCTTGACGTCCTGATCCCGCAGCAATGCTGTGAAGTGAGGGGATCCCTTCACTCCCGTCTCAGCCGCTTCACGCTCAGATATAGCGACTCAGTGAACGCCTCGCTGTCGTTCGAATGGTGACAGCGTCTATGACAGTTTGGGCAGAGCGCCACAGCGTTGCTGGTTCGATCAGACCCTTTATTTGCCAAGTGCTTAACGTGGTGGACTTCAAGATAGGGTGAGTCATTTTTTGTGAAGGGCGCAGGTTTCTTACATCCCTCGCATACACCTTTAGCCTTCTTCCGAACCCAAGCTCTTACTTTCGGGTCGCGAATGTAGGCAGTGCCTGGTGATGGAGCGCGCTTGGGCTTCAGAATCCCAACCGGTTCATCTCCAAGTGGCAGTTTTTCCAGTGCGACCGCCCTTTGCTCCAGAGTTTCCTCATCAGCAGTAGGAGCTGTCGGGTCTCCAGGCTTCACGCCTTTTTCAATCAGCACTGCTCGAATTGACTGCTCAACATTTGAGCCAACGTTTCGGGCGGGCTTATATCCTTTGATGAATTCTTGATGCATTTTCATCAGAACAGCGGAGATGTTCTGCATACGGAATTCGACCGAGCCTTTTGTTCGATTCGGTAGTGCCGTTTCGCGCAGGGCGAGATTCTCTGCGGTCTTAACAAACCTTTGACCGCGTTTCTCTAACGCGAGCATTTTCAGATAGGCATCTATGGCGGCCCTAACCTCAGCAATGCTCCAATCGCTATCTTTGTTCGTTGTGCTCATAAAATCGCCGAGGATGGAAATCCTCGGACGATACTGAGTGGCCATCACTGTTGTCTACGAAAAATCCTACACCAATGATGGATCTTTCTCTCAAGCTCGTCCTAGGACGTTGCACCATTTCATCTGCTGGCAACGAAAGCCGCAGGCTTCTCGGCCTTCTTTATTGGAGCTTCACTAGATAACTTCGATAGATCCAGCCTTCCACATCTTCACCGTCGACATCTGCCTTGACTTTAATCCAGGAGGACGTGTCACCATGAATGTTCTCGACCCATTCTCCCTTTGGCAGGCGGGCTAATTCATCTGAGTTTTTGTTAGGTGTTGCGCGCAGGATGACTTCGTCAGCCGTAACGACGCTATAACCCTTGAGCAGCGCACGTTGTTCACTTGTTAGCGACTTAACTGTCGCGCGAATTTCTTCGGGGGTTTTTGATGCTTCTGTAGCGCTGTATGACGTTGTGATCAGGGCGGCTAGGGCGATTACGTTTAAAAATTTCTGCAATTTATCCCAGAAGAAAGTAAGGAACACTGAAAGGTATCTGTATGCGTCCACTGAAAGCTCAGTAAGGCTCGCTCCATTTTCAATGACTTCAACTATTTCTTTTTCCAGATCAAGCTTGTTAGACGGAGGAGTGTAGAGGGTTTCTGTGCTTGTATCGAAGTGTGCAGAGTCGAATGTAAAATGTTTTGTGGTTCTATGAGCTTCGGGTGAATGAGAGGTCAGGTAGTTATAGAGGAGGGAGTTTTTCTGCTCTTCAAACCATTCAGGTGCGAGGGCAAGAACTTCAATATTATTGAGGCTCGCTGTTGCTTTTCGAATTCGGTTGCTGACGGCTAAGCCAATATTTTTGGCTGGTTTATAGCCTGAAATACGTTGTAAGCCCAGCTCTTCGAATACTGCAGAAATGTTCTGCATCCGAAACTCAACAGAGGCTTTAGTACGACTATTTAAAACTCCCTCACGTAGCACACGATTCTCATGAGCTTTATTGACGGTCTGACCACTTTGTTCACGCAGCAACATTCGGAAGTAAGCCTCGACCGTTGCTTGAATCTCCACATCGCTCCAATCGTTGGTGCTCATTTCCGTATTCCTAGAATCGTCCGAGGTCTAAAGCACTCGAACGATACTGAGTGGTCATCACGACTGTCTAGGAAAAATACTACATTTGCTGGCGATGGGGCTCACGCGTGATCCTACAAGTGCAGCACTAACTCATCGAACGTCTCGACGAAAGAAACAGTTGCATCGCCTTCCACCACCAAGGCTTAGTAGTCGTTACTCTCCGTTGTTTTTGATCCTGCAACAGAAACGGCATATCCCTTAGCCGAATCCAGCCCTCATCCTGCCAATGCAGCAAACTCAAAGACATCTCCGGCCAATCCAACAAGCTCAACATTGGCCGATTCGAATCTCCTGAATCTGCAGCATCCCGCAAGGTTGGCACTACCTCATTGGTCAGCCACTCCCGCAACAACCGATTCCCCGGAACGTAGTGATAGACCAACAACGCATACACCCCAGATTCACTGAGCATCAGATGCTGTTCAGGTTCTCGAAAGTACTCAATCCACATGACGCGGCGTTGATCGCTATCTAGCTTGTTGATCACCCGATCATTCAGATGGAAACCCATCAAGCGGCCAACATCACGAGCGGAGAACCAAGGCTGGTTCTCTAATAGAAGGGCATGCAGAGAAAGTTTGTGGCGAGAGAAGACGGTTACCGAGCATGGATAAGGCATATCTATGACCTCTACGTTTTAGATTTTGAGAGGGCCTGACTCCAACGTAGAGCGGACTTAAGAAATCCCAACGAGCAGAGCAGTTGCCACCGACGAATTACGCGTCTGTGTCACTGACCAAGCTTTCTACGTTGGGCGTTTCTTAGGCACCTGCGATAGAGCTTAGTAGTGCTCGTGGCAGGCTTCAATGGGAAGAGGCTGTAAGTGCTGTAGGAGATTGAACGCTGTGACGTAGGCGTAAATATGATTACCAATCGCCCATAAAAAAGCCCCGATCAGATCGGGGCTTTTTGCTTTCTCGACTCGCCGACTCAAACCGCAATCGTCAAATCGTGCCAAGCGAGACTATTAGTCCCAGCTCAACGCACCACCAGTTTGGTATTCGATCACACGAGTCTCAAAGAAATTCTTCTCTTTCTTCAAGTCCATAATCTCGCTCATCCAAGGGAACGGGTTAGTCGTCCCTGGATACTCTTCCTTCAAACCAATCTGCGACAACCGACGGTTAGCGATGAACTTCAGGTAGTCCTCCATCATCGCCGCGTTCATGCCCAACACCCCGCGAGGCATGGTGTCACGCGCGTATTCAATCTCCAGCTGCGTACCCTGCAGAATCATCTGGGTCGCTTCTTCCTTCATCTCAGCATCCCACAGGTGCGGGTTTTCGATTTTGATCTGGTTGATCACGTCGATGCCGAAGTTCAGGTGCATGGATTCGTCGCGCAGGATGTATTGGAACTGCTCGGCGACGCCGGTCATTTTGTTGCGGCGGCCCATGGAGAGGATTTGGGTGAAGCCGCAGTAGAAGAAGATGCCTTCCAGAACGCAGTAGTAGGCGATCAGGTTGCGCAGCAACTCTTTGTCGGTGTCCGGGGTGCCGGTTTCGAACTTCGGATCGGAGATCGAACGGGTGTATTTCAGGCCCCAAGCGGCTTTTTTCGCGACCGATGGGATCTCGTGGTACATGTTGAAGATCTCGCCTTCATCCATGGCCAGCGATTCGATGCAGTACTGGTAGGCGTGGGTGTGGATCGCTTCTTCGAAAGCCTGGCGCAGGATGTACTGGCGGCATTCCGGGTTGGTGATCAGGCGGTACACGGCCAGTACCAGGTTGTTGGCAACCAGGGAGTCGGCGGTGGAGAAGAAGCCGAGGTTGCGCATGACGATGCGGCGCTCGTCGTCGGTCAGGCCTTCCGGGTCTTTCCAGAGGGCGATGTCGGCGGTCATGTTGACTTCTTGCGGCATCCAGTGGTTTGCGCAACCGTCCAGATATTTCTGCCAGGCCCAGTCGTACTTGAATGGCACGAGTTGGTTGAGGTCGGCGCGGCAGTTGATCATGCGCTTTTCGTCAACGGCGACACGGGCGGAGGCGCCTTCGAGTTCGGCGAGGCCTTCGGCAACGTCGAGGGAGTTCAGTGCAGCCTTGGCGCGGGCCACGGCGGCCGAGTCGTCGGCGGTCACGGCGCGGGCTTCGATCGCGGCGGCACCGCCAGCGTTATCGAGGCGATCCATGTTGGCTTCAGTAGCGTGGCCGGCGTTGGCGCCTTTCACTGCTGCTACTTCACTGTCTTCTTTGTCGAATTCGTCCCAGCTCAGCATGACGTGTCGTCTCCTGCGTGAGGGCCTGTCGCCCGTGTGAAACCTGATTGGTTGGTTTTTCACACGGTCGTACAGACCGCGTTGGATCTTAAGGAATCGTTTTTTGCAGCTATACGCAGGCAATAAAACAGAATTTTTTCCGGGTTTCCGAGAGCCTCTGACGGGCGCAATCAGCGTTGAACACTGCTGCGGGGCTTCAGAATGGCTTTTGATCCCTGTAAGGGAATATTGCTAACCCGATTAGGGCGGCATTATAGGGAAAAAAATGAGGTCGTGGGGGAGGGCGAAAGCGCGCAGGGCGGTCGATCAGGAAGGGGATTTCAGTCGGAGCGAGGGTTTACAGGGCTTTCGCTGGGATTGGCCCCTGAGAATTTTTTTTGATTAATTTTTTCGTCGGGCTTTGGTTGCTCAAGAAATGAGCAAAAAACCGCGTTTTTCACTATATCTTGTGTTTTGCAACCCTTTTGACCGACTCCAGACACAACTGAGCCCGACCGAAGCCGGGCTGGAATCGATCCTCAGTGAAGCGCTGAGAGATCCAATTCGGTGCAGTCTGAAATCATCAATTAGTGCAGCCGTTGCCCATCACGCTGTAACGCAGAATGTGGCGCTGGCCGGTGGAGTCGTCGTATTCCATTTTCATTGGCACAACTTCGCAGACATTCGGAACTTCGCTCATCGATACAACGTTGGCGATGTCCAGGTGGGTCGAGTAAGTGTATTCCTCGATGGCCGGTTTTTGCTGGGCGACATCAGTCGGGACCTCGTTTGCCATGGCGGTTGCGCACAGACTGCTGAGGGCCAGAACCAATAAAGCTTTCATTTCAAATTTACCTTTTTGAGGTCGAGTGGGGTCACGCAACCTTTTTAGGGTTGCGTGTGGAACTTCATCGTTTGCGGTTGTTACTTGAGAGCTGGATTAACGGCCTTCGTGGGGGCTGTAACGTTGTTAATCGCGTTTGCCTTGTCGGCGAGGTGAATTCTAGGGAGGTGGGGTGGGGGTAAACAGACCGGGTTTTGATAAACACTTTTCACATATTTGGTAACAATCCCCCCGAAACCACCTCAATCCCCCTGTAGGAGCTGCCGAAGGCTGCGATCTTTTGATCTGGATGTTTAGGGGCAAGGTCAAAAGATCGCAGCCTTCGGC
>NZ_JASCPK010000132.1:0-16511 GCF_029959385.1 Pseudomonas sp. PS01303 | reverse complement strand
CCTGCTCGCGATAGCGGCGTGTCAGTCAGCAATTGTTCAGCTGACACACCGCTATCGCGAGCAGGCTCACTCCTACATCTGGTTTTGTGTACTCCCTCAAGATTGTGCCGTGCCTGCTATGATGCGCGGCATCTCCATCGCTCAGGATCGCGCCGTTCCCCATGGATTACCGCAAACCCTCCGACCGCAAAAGCATGCACTCGCGCATCGTCCAGGAACTGGGCATGCAGATCGTCTCCGGACGCTTCAAGCCCGACGACAAACTGCCCGCCGAAGCCTTGCTCTGCGAAGAGTACGCGGTCAGCCGTCCGGTGTTGCGTGAAGCCACGCGAGTGCTGGTGGCCAAGGGGCTGGTGTATTCCAGGCCGCGCGTGGGTACGGTGGTCAAGGCACGGCGCGAATGGCACATGCTCGACCCGGACGTGCTGCACTGGCTGATGCAAAGCAGCCCGCAGAATGAATTCTTCAATGTGCTGACCAGTGTGCGCAGCATTATTGAGCCGGCGGCAGCCGCCCTCGCCGCTCAGCATGCGACCGAGGCGGATATTGCTTCGATTGGTGAGGCGTATCAGCGCATGGAAGCGGCGCCGACGCCGGAAGCGCTGTTGCAGCCGGATCTGGATTTCCATAGCCGGATTGCCGATGCGACGCACAATGATTTGCTGGCGAATCTGTGCAACATGTTGTCGGTGGCGATTGCCGAGGCGTTGAAGCATTCGAATCAGCGGCCGAATTTGCATGAATTGGCGTTGCCGCGGCATAAGGCAATTTTGACTGCCATTGAGAACCGCGATGCGCTGGGGGCTCGGCATGCGACGTTGGTGCAGCTGGATGATGCGCGTAGTGCTTTGAGTGTTGTGCTTGGCGCTGAACTCACTTAACGCTTGAGATCCTCTGCCCTCACCCTAGCCCTCTCCCAGAGGTAGAGGGGACTGACCGAGTTGTGCTTCGTCATACATCGACCTGAAAAACCGAGTCGATTATGGATTCACAGCAAACCGTTCAAGTCGGCGTAAATCTCCAATCTCCCCCAATCAGTCCCCTCTCCCTCCGGGAGAGGGTTAGGGTGAGGGGCTCTTGATCTTGAGCCACAAAAAAAGCCGCAACCCTAAGGTTGCGGCTTTGTCGTTTCAGCCCTTCAGATCAATGCGCAAACAGCGAGTTGCCCTTCTGCCCCGCCAGTTTCTCCGGCTTGATCAGGAACTTCGCCAGTGCCGGCAGCAGCCACAGCGCACCGAACATGTTCCACAGCAGCATGAAGGTCAGCATCAGGCCCATGTCGGCCTGGAACTTGATCGCCGAGAAGATCCAGGTGCACACACCAATCGCCAGGCACAAACCGGTGAACAGCACCGCTTTACCGGTGGATTTCAGCGTCTGGTAATAGGCTTCCTGCAGCGGCAGCCCCGCACGCAGGAAACTCTCCAGTCGGCTGTAGATGTAAATGCCGTAGTCGACGCCAATCCCCACACCCAGCGCCACCACCGGCAGCGTCGCGACTTTCACGCCGATGCCCATGAACGCCATCAGCGCGTTGCCGAGTACCGAGGTCAGCACCAACGGCAGGACGATGCACAACGTCGCTGCCCACGAACGGAAGGTAATCATGCACATCACCGCCACGCAGATGTACACCAGAATCAGGATGGTCAGTTCAGCCTGTTTGATGACTTCGTTGGTGGCCGCTTCGATCCCGGCGTTACCGGCCGCGAGGATGAATTCCAGACCGTCCTTGTTGTTGTCCTTGGCGAATTCCTGCACGGCAGCCACTGCACGATCGAGGGTCTCAGCCTTGTGATCGTTGAGGAAGATCAGTACCGGCGCCAGCGAGCAGCTGTTGTTGTACAGGCCGTCTGCACGGGCAATCGAGTTGTTCAGCACGTCCGGGTTGCGCGACAGGGTTTCCCATTTCAGGTTGCCCTCGTTCATGCCTTTGATCATCTGTTTGGACACGGTCACCAGGGAGATCGCCGACTGCACGCCCTCGGTGTTCTGCATCTTCCACATCAGCTCGTCGATCGGCGCCATGGCTTCGTAGCGTGAGCAGCCTTCAGCCTTGGTCTTGACCATCACCACCAGCACGTCGGAACTGGTCGAGTAGTTGTTGATGATGAAGTTGTTGTCCTTGTTGTAGCGCGAGTCTGGACGCAGCTCCGGTGCGCCCTGGTCGAGGTCACCGATTTTCAGGTTCTGGCTGTACCAGAGGCCGCCACCGAAAGCGATCAGCGCCAGCACCACCGAGATGCGTGCAACTTTCGGGTTGGCGAAGTTCGACAGCAGACGCCAGAAAGGGTGTTCGCGGTTTGCGTCTTTCTTGCTTTTGGCAATCGCACGCTTACTGATGCCGACATAGGAAATGGCGACCGGCAGCAGGATCAGATTGGTGAACACGATTACCGCGACGCCGATGGACGCGCCGATCGCCAGTTCACGGATCACGCCGATATCGATGATCAGCAGCGTGATGAAGCCCACCGCATCCGCGAGAATCGCGATCATCCCCGGCAGGAACAGTTGCCGGAAGGTGCGCCGCGCTGCGGTCAGGGCGTTATCGGCCTCACTGGATTGCAGGGCGATACCGTTGATCTTCTGTACGCCGTGGGAGATACCGATGGCGAAGATCAGGAACGGCACCAGCATCGAATACGGATCGAGCCCGAAGCCGAAGAAGTGCATCAACCCAAGCTGCCAGACCACCGCCACCAGCGTCGTGCTCAGTACCGCGATAGTGCTGCGCACGCAGTTGGTGAACCACAGCAGCAGGATCAGGGTGATGACAAACGCGATGCCGAAAAACAGCACCACCATCACCAGACCGTCGATCAGGTCACCAACCTTCTTGGCGAAACCGACGATGTGGATCTTGATGTTGGGGTTCTGTGCTTCGAACTTGGTGCGGATCTTGTCTTCCAGTTCATGGGAGAACTGGCGGTAGTCCAGCGCGAGCAACTTGCCCTGATCCTGCGGATCCGGGTACGACTCGAGCAGCGGGATATCGACGATGCTCGACTTGAAGTCGTTGGACACCAGACGCCCGACCTGGCCGGACTTGAGCACGTTGTTGCGCAGCAGATCGAGGCTGTCCTGCGAGCCGTTGTAGCTCTGCGGGATCACTTCACCGCCGGCAAAACCCTCTTCGGTCACTTCGGTCCAGCGTACGCTCGGGCTCCACAGCGACTTCAGACCGGAACGGTCAACGCCGGAAATGTAGAACACCTCGTCGTTGATCTGGCGCAGGGTCTCCATGTATTCCTTGGAGAAGATGTCGCCGTCAGTCGCTTCGACCGAAATGCGCACGGTGTTGCCGAGGTTCGCCAGGTCGTTGCGGTGCTCCATCATCTTCTCGATGAACGGATGCTTGAGCGGGATCATTTTTTCGAAACTGGTCGACGGGCGGATCAGCGTCGCCTGCCAGAACAGGAAAATGCTCACGACCAGACAGATCAGAATCACTGCCGGGCGGTTGTTGAAGATCAGGCGTTCAAGGAACGTCGCCTTTTCCTGCTGAGGAGTGATCAAGGAAGTCATAGCCCCGCCTTCTTATTATTAACTTCGGCGCCGTTTGGCTGAGTGGTGTGAACGCCACCCTGCCCGGTCAGAATCAGGTTGCCGTCGCCGGCCGCGGTGACGGAAGACAGCGAGATGCGATCCGGACGGTTGAACACGCTGAACGTTTCGCCGTTGTCGCTGCTGCTGACCACCGAGCCGCCGTTACCGACGATGACGATCGAGCCGTCAGGCAGCAAGGTTGCGCCGGACAGGCCGAACTCCAGCGCACCGCGCGCGGCTTTCAGTTCGACCTGCTCCCAGCTGCTGCCGAAATCGGTAGAGCGGTAGAGGTTGCCGCGCAAGCCGTAGGCCAGCAGGGTTTGCGCCTGGGCCGTGCCGATCACGCCGAACAGCGAACCTTCGTACGGGCCTTCGAGTTTTTCCCAGGTCTGACCCCAGTCGGCGGAGCGGAACATGCTGCCCGACTCGCCGACGATGAACAGGCCGGCGTCTTTCACCGCCGCGATGGCGTTGAGGTGGAACTGGTCTTCGTTGTCGAGGCGATCGCTGACGTCTTCCCAGTGTTTGCCACCGTCGGTGGTTTCCATCAGCGAACCGTAAGCGCCCACGGCAAAGCCGCTGTTTACGTCCTTGAACCAGACGTCGAGCAGCGGCGATTCACGTTTGAGGTCTTCGAATTGCTTGGTCCAGGTCAGACCGCCGTCTTCGCTGGCGAGGATTTGCGCGTCGTGGCCGACCGCCCAGCCGTGTTTGTCGTCGGCAAAATACACGGAAGTCAGCAGTTGCCGGCTCGGCACTTTGGCCTGCTTCCAGGTTTTGCCCTGGTCATCGGAATAGACGATGTGCCCGCGATCCCCGACCGCGACCAGACGTGCACCGGCGTGGACGACATCAAGAATCAGGCTTTTCGCGGCTTTGCTGGATTCGGTGGCATAGACCACGTCGGCCGGAGCCTCGGCGGCAATCACGGGTGCCGACAACGTGGCAAAGCCCAGCAGAGAGAGTGCTGTGGCCAGCAACGCGGTGTTGCGTAACGCCGGCGGGCGGCAACGACTCATAGACCTTCCCCTATTTATTATTGTTAGGCCATTTGGCCTTCAAGGGCGCCGCAAGTGTGCTCCGCTGATGGCAGATCAGAAGCATAGTCCTGAAACCCGCAATCCAGAGCCACTTCGGAAGCTGGCTCATCCTATCGGGCTTTAGAAACGTCTGACAATCGGCGCCACGTTATCTTTTGTTAACCGCACGGGCTGAACGCATCCCCCTGTAGGAGCTGACGAGTGAAACGAGGCTGCGATCTTTTGATCCTGGCTTTTAAAAAGTCAAAAGATCGCAGCGTGCCGCAGCTCCTACAGGGATTTCGCGTTGTTATGACGGAGGATTCGTCGGATGGATGAAGGGAATCTTATGAGGGGGACTTGCACGATCGGTATTATGGTATACCATCAGACGCACAGACACTCTCAATCCACCTACGGAGCAGCTCATGAGTTTCGAAATTCGCAAGATCGTCAGCTATGTCGAAGAAACCTTCATCGAAGGCGGCAAAGCCACTGACAAGCCAGTGACCATGGTCGGCCTCGCCGTGGTGATGAAAAACCCTTGGGTGGGCAACGGTTTCGTCGAAGACCTCAAACCGCAGATCCGCGCCAACTGCTCCGACCTCGGTGCGCTGATGGTCGAGCGTCTGGTCGGCATCATCGGTGGCGCGGAAAAAATCGAGGCCTACGGCAAAGCCGCCGTGGTCGGTGCTGATGGCGAGATCGAACACGCCTCCGCCGTAATCCACACCCTGCGCTTCGGCAACCACTACCGCGAAGCCGTCAACGCCAAAAGCTACCTGAGCTTCACCAACAAGCGCGGCGGCCCGGGCACTTCGATTCAGATCCCGATGATGCACAAGGACGACGAAGGTCAGCGTTCGCACTACATCACCCTGGAAATGCAGATCGAAGACGCGCCGCGTGCCGACGAAATCGTCGTCGTGCTGGGCTGCGCCGACGGTGGTCGCCTGCACCCGCGCATCGGTAACCGCTACATCGATCTGGAAGAACTGGCCGCCGAAAAAGCCCAGTAATCACAATAAAAAGGCATTGCAGGAGCGCTCCATGATTCGGCTCACCGCTGAACTCACCCCGGCTGGCACCAGTTACCTGGCGACCGGCCAAGGCCAGCCCGTGGTTTTGATCCACGGCGTGGGCCTGAATAAAGAAATGTGGGGCGGCCAGATTGTCGGCCTGTCCAGCCAATACCGGGTGATCGCCTACGACATGCTCGGCCATGGCGCCAGCCCGCGACCGGCCAGTGGCACCAACCTGCTCGGTTACGCCGATCAGTTGCTGGAGCTGCTCGATCACTTGAATTTGCCGCAGGCAGCGGTGATCGGCTTCTCCATGGGCGGCCTGGTCGCGCGGGCCTTTGCCCTGCATTACCCGGAGCGCCTGCAAAGCCTGGTGGTGTTGAACAGCGTGTTCAACCGCAGCGAAGAACAGCGAGCCGGCGTCATCGCTCGCACCGCGCAAGCAGCCGAGCACGGCCCGGACGCCAATGCCGAAGCGGCGCTGTCGCGCTGGTTCAGCCGCGAGTATCAGGCGGCCAACCCGGCGCAGATCGCGGCGATCCGCCAGACCCTCGCCGGTAATGATCCGCAAGGCTATCTGACCACCTACGAATTGTTCGCCACCCAAGACATGTACCGCGTTGACGACTTGGGCAGTATTCAAGCGCCGACGCTGATCGCCACCGGCGAACTCGACCCGGGTTCGACCCCGGAAATGGCCGAGCAACTGGCCCGACGCATCCCCGGTGCGAAGGTTGCCGTGCTGGCCGAGCAACGGCATATGATGCCCGTAGAGTCGCCGCGTCTGGTCAACCAGACGCTGCTGGAATTTCTCGAATTCGCACACTCCCGACAAAACCCTATACAGGGGATCGTTGCATGACACTCGCACGCTTCCAGATGTGCATCGGCGGAGAATGGGTCGACGCCCTCTCCGGCAAGACTTTCGAAAGCCTCAACCCGGCCTCCGCGCAAGCCTGGGCAGAATTGCCTGACGCTGATGAAGCGGACGTCGAACGCGCCGTGCAAGCGGCACAGACGGCTTTCGACAGCCCGGCATGGCGCGGCCTGACCGCCACCGCACGGGGCAAGTTGCTGCGCCGTCTCGGTGACTTGATCGCCGAAAATAAAGAACAACTGGCGCAGCTGGAAAGCCGCGACAACGGCAAGCTGATCCGCGAGACCCGTGGCCAGGTCAGCTATCTGCCCGAATTTTTCCACTACACCGCCGGCCTTGCCGACAAGCTCGAAGGCGGCACGCTGCCACTGGATAAGCCGGATCTGTTCGCCTACACCGTGCACGAAGCGATGGGTGTGGTCGCGGCGATCATTCCGTGGAACAGCCCGCTGTATCTGACCGCGATCAAACTCGCCCCGGCCCTCGCCGCTGGCAACACGATTGTGATCAAACCGTCCGAGCACGCCTCGGCAACGATTCTTGAGCTGGCGCGTCTGGCCCTCGAAGCCGGGATTCCGCCGGGCGTGGTCAACGTCGTCACCGGTTACGGCCCGAGCACGGGCGCCGCCCTCACCCGCCATCCGCTGATCCGCAAAATCGCCTTCACCGGCGGCGCGGCGACAGCGCGGCATGTGGTGCGTAGCAGCGCCGAGAACTTCGCCAAGCTGTCGCTGGAACTGGGTGGCAAGTCGCCGAACATCATCTTCGCCGACGCCGATCTCGACAGCGCGATCAACGGCGCGATTGCCGGGATTTATGCGGCGTCCGGGCAGAGTTGCGTGTCTGGCTCACGCCTTTTAGTGCAGGACGAAATCTACGACGAATTCGTCAATCGCCTGGTCGAACGCGCCCAGCGCATTCGCATCGGCAACCCGCAGGAAGACGCCAGCGAAATGGGCCCGATGGCCACCGCGCAGCAACTGGCGGTGGTCGAAGGTCTGGTCGCTGATGCCATCGCTGAGGGCGCGCGGTTGCGCACTGGCGGCAAGCGGCCGACCGATCTCGGTGACGGCTGGTTCTACGAGCCAACGCTGTTCGAATGCGACCGCAATTCGATGAAGATCATGCAGGAAGAAGTCTTTGGCCCGGTGGCTTCGGTGATTCGCTTTAAAGATGAAGCCGAGGCGCTGGCCATCGCCAACGACTCGCAGTTCGGCCTCGCCGCCGGCATCTGGACGCGTGATTTGGGCCGGGCGCATCGCCTCGCTCGCGATGTGCGCTCGGGGATTATCTGGGTCAACACTTACCGCGCGGTGTCAGCGATGGCACCGATCGGCGGCTTCAAGAACAGTGGCTATGGACGCGAAAGCGGCATCGATTCGGTGCTGGCCTACACCGAACTGAAAACGGTGTGGATCAACTTGTCTCAGGCGCCAATGCCTGATCCGTTTGTGATGCGCTAGGAGTCCTGCGAAATGATCGAACCCGGCATTTACAAAGACGTCATGAGCTCCTTCCCGTCCGGCGTCACGGTGGTTACCACTGTTGACCCGGAGGGCGGCATTGTCGGCATCACCGCCAGCGCTTTTAGTGCGCTGTCGATTGACCCGGCGCTGGTGCTGTTCTGCCCTAACTACGCCTCCGACACTTATCCGATTCTGCGTGACAGCAAGAAGTTTGCGATTCATTTGCTGTCGGCTGACCAGACGGCTGAGGCCTATGCCTTTGCCGGTAAAGGCAAGGACAAAGCCGCCGGTATCGAGTGGCATTTGAGCGAACTCGGTAACCCGATTCTCGCCAAAGCCACGGCGATCATCGAGTGCGAGTTGTGGCGTGAATATGACGGCGGCGATCACGCGATCATCGTTGGCGCGGTGAAGAACCTGATCCTGCCCGCGCAACCGGTGACACCGATGATCTACCACAAAGGCAAGCTCGGCCCGTTGCCGACCCTGGCCTGATTGCCAGACACGATTCCCTGTAGGAGCTGCCGAAGGCTGCGATCTTTTGACTTTGATTTTTAAGAGCAAGATCAAAAGATCGCAGCCTTCGGCAGCTCCTACAGGGGAATTGGGTGATGGGAGGAATGATGAGTAACGAGAAGTATGAAAAAGGCCTGAAGATCCGCACTCAGGTGCTGGGCGAAGCCTACGTGCAGCGTTCGATAGACAACGCCGACGACTTCACCCGCCCGCTGCAGGAAATGGTCACCGAATACTGCTGGGGCCATGTCTGGGGTCGTGAAGGTTTGTCGCTCAAGGAGCGCAGCATGATCAACCTGGCGATGATCTCGGCGCTCAACCGTCCGCACGAACTCAAGCTGCATGTGCGTGGCGCCTTGCGTAACGGCCTGAGTCGTGAGCAAATACGCGAAATTCTGCTTCAGGTCGGCATTTATTGCGGCGTTCCGGCAGCCGTGGACAGTTTCCGGCTGGCCCGTGAAGCCTTCGCCGAAGCCGACGCCGAAGCCCCAGTTAACCCCTCGGCTGTTTAGATGCCCGTCTGGCATGGACAGCCAACCGAAAGAGCGGATCCCATGAAACGCCAGCCACTCGACGACAGCTTCAAGGTCAATCGCAACCCCGTTACCCTGCGCGAAATCGTGCTGGATAAACTGCGTAGCGCGATCATGAATTTCCAGCTCATGCCCGGTGATCGTCTGGTCGAGCGCGATCTGTGCGATCGCCTTGGCGTCAGCCGCACCTCCGTGCGCGAGGCCTTGCGTCACCTGGAATCCGAAGGTCTGGTTGAGTTCGCCGATGCCAAAGGCCCGCGCGTGGCGATCATCACCCTCGCCGATGCCGTCGACATCTACGAACTGCGTTGCGTACTCGAAGGTTTGATCGTGCAGCTGTTCACCCTGCGCGCCAAAGCCAAGGACATCAAAGCCCTGGAAAAAGCCCTCGACGAGAACCGCAAGGCGCTCAAGGACGGCGAACTGCAACAGGTGATTGACTCGGTGCAAGGCTTCTACGACGTGCTGCTCGAAGGCTCGGGCAACCATGTTGCGGCGACTCAGTTGCGTCAGTTGCAGGCACGCATCAGCTACCTGCGTGCGACTTCGGTGTCGCAGGAAAATCGGCGCGGCGCGAGTAATCAGGAAATGGAAAAAATGGTCGAGGCGATCAAGAGCGGCGATCCGCTGGTGGCGCATCAGGCCTGTGTTGATCACGTTCGCGCTGCCGCTGCGGTAGCGCTCGACTATCTCAAGCGCAAGCAGGAAGAGACCGGCTCTGTTGTTAAAGGCACGCCGGCGATGACCCTGCCCATCGCCTTGAAAGAACCCCGTATAGGTCACTGACATGTTCAGCCCGAGCTATTGCCCGAAATGCGGTGGCCCTGACCTCGGTCAGCAGATACCGGCGGGCGATACGCACGAGCGCCTGATGTGTCGCGGCTGCGGCTACATCCACTACGTCAATCCGAAGATCATTGCCGGCTGCATCATCGAGCAGGACGGCAAATATCTGCTGTGCCAACGGGCGATCCCGCCGCGCCCGGGCACCTGGACGCTGCCGGCCGGTTTCATGGAAAGCGGCGAGACCACTGAGCAAGCTGCCATTCGTGAAGTCTGGGAAGAAAGCGGCGTGCGCGCGGAAATCGTTTCGCCGTACTCGATTTTCAGCGTGCCGAAGATCAGCGAGGTGTACATCATCTTCCGCGCGATCGCGCTGGAGATTACCGGGCAGTACGGACCGGAGACCATGGATTACAAGTTCTTCGCGCCGGAAGACATTCCGTGGGAGCAGATTTACTACCCGGCGATCCGGCAGATTCTCGAGCGCTATATCGAAGAGCGTCAGGCTGGGGTTTATGGGATCTATATGGGCAATGACGATAGCGGCAAGATCCACTTTATCCGCTGATCACATTGATCGTTCCCATGCTCCGCGTGGGAACGCCTCCTCGGACGCTCCGCGTTCGGCTCTAAAAGGGACGCGGAGCGTCCCGGGCTGCATTCCCACGCGGAGCGTGGGAACGATCAATCAAAAGATCGTAGCCTTCGGCAGCTCCTACAGGGGTTCACGGTGAGTCTTAAATAGGGTGATGCCTTCGACGATGATGATCTCCGCCTTCGCCCATTCTTCGCGGTAACTTTTCGCCTCCTGATACGCCGCCGAGTGGTAGCACGCCACGGCTTTTTCGTAGCTTTCAAATTCAATCACCACGCTGCGCTGTGGCGTCTTGCACCCTTCCATCGCTTCGCTGCGCCCGCCCCTCGCCAGAAATTTCGCGCCGAACGCTGCGAAAGCCGCCGGGGCGCGCTGGGTGTATTGGCTGTAGTGATCGGCATCGGCTATGTCCACATGAGCAATCCAGTACGCCTTCATAGTGACCTCTTTGCTAATTTTGTATTATGGTATACCAATATATTTCCAACGAACCCTGAGAGTCCAGCATGGCCTTCAACAGCATCGAAGAAATCATCGAAGATTATCGTCTCGGCAAAATGGTTTTGCTGGTCGATGACGAAGACCGCGAAAACGAAGGCGACCTGTTACTGGCCGCCGACCGTTGCACGCCAGAAGCGATCAGCTTTATGGCCCGTGAAGCACGCGGGCTGATTTGCCTGACGCTGACCGACGACCACTGCCAGCGTCTGGGTCTTGAGCAAATGGTGCCGGCCAACGGCAGCGTGTTCAGCACCGCGTTTACCGTGTCGATTGAAGCGGCAGTTGGCGTGACCACCGGTATCTCGGCGGCGGATCGCGCCTGCACGGTTGCCGCCGCTGTCGCGCCGAATGCCCGCGCCGAAGACCTGGTGCAGCCCGGTCATATCTTCCCGCTGCGCGCCAAGGAAGGTGGCGTGCTGACCCGCGCCGGGCATACCGAAGCGGGTTGTGATCTGGCTCGCTTGGCCGGTTTCACCCCGGCTTCGGTGATTGTCGAAGTAATGAATGACGACGGCACCATGGCGCGGCGTCCCGATCTGGAGGTGTTTGCGCGCAAACACGGGATCAAGATCGGCACCATCGCCGACCTCATCCACTATCGCCTGAGCACCGAACACACCATCGAGCGGATTGGCGAACGTGAGCTGCCGACGGTGCATGGCACGTTCCGTTTGATCACCTTTGAGGATCGCATCGAGGGCGGCGTGCATATGGCGATGGTCATGGGCGATCTGCGCCGCGAAGAGCCGACGCTGGTGCGCGTGCATGTGATTGATCCGCTGCGGGATCTGGTTGGCGCGGAATACAGCGGGCCGGCGAACTGGACGTTGTGGGCGGCGTTGCAACGGGTCGCGGCTGAGGGGCATGGGGTTGTGGTGGTGTTGGCCAATCACGAGTCGTCGCAGGCGCTGCTGGAGCGCGTGCCGCAATTGACCCAGCCGCCGCGGCAGTTCAGTCGTTCGCAATCGCGGATTTATTCCGAGGTGGGGACTGGGGCGCAGATTTTGCAGAATCTGGGGGTTGGCAAACTCCGCCATCTCGGCCCGCCACTCAAATACGCCGGGTTGACCGGGTATGACCTGGAAGTGGTCGAGAGCATCCCCTTCACCGAGTAAAAATCCCCTCACCCCAGCCCTCTCCCGGAGGGAGAGGGAGCCGACCGAGGTGATTGCACGCTATACGCCGACCTGAGATACCGAGCCGAACTCAGGTTTTGAACAGCACGAAGATGGGCTCCCTTTCCCCCTCTCCCATTGGGAGAGGGCTGGGGTGAGGGGCTGGATCTGAAGTGCGCCCTGCATCTCATGCCGAGTACATCCAAAAAACCATAATCAACAGATAACCGGTAAGGCAAAGTGCTTGCACAAAGTTTGGAATACCATAATATGATATTCCATAGACCGGACACTTCAACGAACGTCCATCTACTGCTCCCGATAGGCGGGCAACAACGCAAGCCCGCTCAAAAACACAACAATGAGGGCGTGAACATGGTGTTGAACAAAGCTGCAACCGCGATCCTTTTCGCGGGACTGCTCAGCGTCACCGGCCAGGCTGCAATGGCGGCCGACAGCGTGAACTTCGTCAGTTGGGGCGGAAGCACCCAGGACGCGCAGAAACAGGCCTGGGCCGATCCGTTCAGCAAGGCCAGCGGCATCACCGTCGTGCAGGACGGCCCGACCGACTACGGCAAACTCAAAGCCATGGTCGAGAGCGGCAACGTGCAATGGGACGTGGTCGATGTCGAAGCCGACTTCGCCCTACGCGCCGCTGCCGAAGGCCTGCTCGAACCCCTCGATTTCAAAGTGATTCAGCGCGACAAGATCGACCCGCGTTTCGTCAGCGATTACGGCGTCGGCTCGTTCTTCTTCTCCTTCGTCCTCGGCTACAACGAGGGCAAACTCGGCGCCAACAAGCCGCAGGACTGGAGCGCCCTGTTCGACACCAAGACCTACCCGGGCAAACGCGCCCTCTACAAATGGCCAAGCCCCGGCGTGCTCGAATTGGCGCTGCTGGCCGATGGCGTACCTGCCGACAAGCTCTACCCGCTGGACCTGGATCGCGCCTTCAAAAAGCTCGACACCATCAAGAAAGACATCGTCTGGTGGGGCGGCGGCGCGCAGTCGCAGCAACTGCTGGCGTCCGGTGAGGCGAGCATGGGCCAGTTCTGGAACGGTCGCATTCACGCCCTGCAAGAAGACGGCGCGCCGGTCGGCGTGAGCTGGAAACAGAACCTGGTCATGGCCGACATTCTGGTGATTCCAAAGGGCTCGAAAAACAAGGACGCAGCGATGAAGTTTCTCGCCAGCGCCAGCAGCGCCAAAGGCCAGGCCGACTTCTCCAACCTGACCGCCTACGCCCCGGTCAACCTCGACAGTGTGGAGCGTCTGGATTCGGCGCTGGCCCCCAACCTGCCGACTGCCTACGCTAAGGATCAGATCACTCTTGATTTCGCGTACTGGGCCAAAAACGGCCAGGCCATCGCGACACGGTGGAACGAATGGCTGGTCAAATGAAAATGGCGGCCACCGCGTCCCGTCCCTCCACTGCCACCGACAGCGCCCAAAGCGCTGCCGGCTCGGCTCACGGAACACAGGCGGTTGCGATGCAGCAAGCCCCGTCCCTCAGACAACGCTGGCGCGGCGCCGGCAACCTCGTACCGGCGCTGCTGTTCATCGGCCTGTTCTTTCTCGCGCCGTTGATCGGCCTGCTGCTGCGCGGCGTGCTCGAACCGACGCCAGGCCTCGGCAACTATGAACAACTGTTCGCCAACTCGGCCTATGCCCGAGTGCTGCTCAACACCTTTTCGGTGGCCGGGCTGGTGACACTGTTCAGCTTGCTGCTGGGCTTTCCGCTGGCCTGGGCGATCACTCTGGTGCCGCGCGGCTGGGGGCGCTGGATTCTCAACATCGTGCTGCTGTCGATGTGGACCAGCCTGCTCGCCCGCACCTATTCGTGGCTGGTGCTGCTGCAAGCGTCGGGCGTGATCAACAAGGCGTTGATGGCGATGGGCATCATCGATCAGCCACTGGAGATGGTGCACAACCTCACCGGCGTGGTGATCGGCATGAGCTACATCATGATTCCGTTCATCGTCCTGCCGTTGCAGGCGACCATGCAAGCCATCGACCCGATGATCCTGCAGGCCGGTTCGATTTGCGGCGCCAGTCCGTGGAGCAACTTCTTCCGGGTGTTCCTGCCGCTGTGCCGGCCGGGTCTGGCCTCCGGTGGCCTGATGGTGTTCGTCATGTCGCTCGGTTACTACGTGACCCCGGCGCTGCTCGGCGGCGCGCAGAACATGATGCTGCCGGAGTTCATCATTCAGCAGGTGCAATCGTTCCTCAACTGGGGCCTGGCCAGCGCCGGCGCCGCGTTGCTGATCGCGATCACTTTGGTGCTGTTCTACTTCTACCTGAAGCTTCAGCCGGAATCCCCGGTTGGCGCCAGTAACGCGAGGTAAGCCGACATGCTCCTGACCCCCAATGCGATGAGCCGCCGGATGCGCTTCGGCCTCTACGCCACCACCGGGCTGATCGGTCTGTTCCTGCTGTTGCCGATCGTGTTCATCGTGCTTTTGTCCTTCGGTTCCTCGCAGTGGCTGGTGTTTCCACCACCGGGCTGGACGCTGAAATGGTACGGCCAGTTCTTCTCCAACCCGGACTGGATGAACGCTGCGGCTGCCAGCCTCAAGGTCGCTGTGCTGACCACGATCTGCGCCGTGGCCCTCGGTTTGCCGACTGCGTTCGCGCTGGTGCGCGGACGTTTTCCCGGCCGGGAAATGCTCTACGGCCTGTTCACCCTGCCGATGATCGTGCCGCTGGTGATCATCGCCGTGGCGGTGTACGCGCTGTTCCTCAAGCTCGGTTACACCGGGACCATGTTCGCATTCGTGGTCAGCCATGTGATCGTCGCGCTGCCGTTCACCATCATCTCGATCATCAACTCGTTGAAGCTGTTCGATCAGTCGATTGAAGACGCGGCGGTGATTTGCGGTGCGTCACGCCTGCAAGCGGTGTTCAAGGTGACGTTCCCGGCGATTCGCCCGGGCATGGTCGCCGGCGCCCTCTTCGCCTTTCTGGTTTCGTGGGACGAAGTGGTGCTCAGCGTGATGATGGCCAGCCCGACCCTGCAAACCCTTCCCGTGAAAATGTGGACCACCTTGCGCCAGGATCTGACGCCAGTGATCGCCGTCGCTTCGACGCTGCTGATTGGCTTGTCGGTATTGGTCATGGTCATCGCCGCCGCATTGCGCCGGCGCAACGAAATCAGCGCCTGAGCGCCAGGAGTACGACATGAGTGCCGTGATCAAAGACGCTTCCCAGCAGAACGACAAACCCCTGGTCAGCCTGCGCAACCTGAACAAGCACTACGGCGACTTTGCCGCCGTCGACAACATCTCGCTGGACATCAAGGACGGTGAATTCCTCACCTTCCTCGGCTCCAGCGGCTCGGGCAAAAGCACCACACTGTCGATGCTCGCCGGGTTTGAAACGCCGAGTAGCGGCGAGATCCTCGTCAACGGTGAATCGTTGGTCAATGTGCCGCCGCACAAGCGTGACATCGGCATGGTGTTTCAACGCTATTCGCTGTTCCCGCACCTGTCGGTGCGCGACAACATTGCGTTTCCTCTGGCGATTCGCAAACTCGCGGCGGCTGAGCGCGACAAGCGTGTCGATGCGATGTTGAAACTAGTGCAGCTCGATCAGTTCGCTCATCGCCGCCCTTCGCAACTGTCTGGCGGCCAGCAACAGCGTGTCGCCATCGCCCGCGCCTTGGTCTACGAACCACGCATTCTGTTGATGGACGAACCGCTCGGCGCGCTGGATAAAAAGCTGCGCGAGGATTTGCAGGATGAATTGCGCCAATTGCATCGTCGTCTGGGCATCACCATCGTTTACGTGACCCACGATCAGGAAGAAGCCATGCGCTTGTCGCAACGCATCGCGATTTTCAGTCACGGCAAGATTGTTGGATTGGGCAGTGGTTATGACCTTTATCAGAATCCGCCGAATGCGTTTGTCGCCTCGTTCCTCGGTAACTCGAACTTCCTCAAGCTCAAGGCGCAGGGCAATGCGGCGGCTTCTTTTGAAGGGCAGTCATTATCGATTCGCCTGACCGCTGCGTTGCACACCGATCAGGATGTGTTGCTGATGGTGCGGCCGGAAAAAGCGCAGGCGTTGAGCGTGGCGCAAGCGATCAGCGAACCGTTGCCATCGGGTTGGAACGAGGTTTCAGCGAAGGTCGTAGAAGTGCTGTTTCTCGGCGAAAGCCAGACCTGCAGCGTGGTCACCTCGGGCGGAACCTCAATGACGGTGAAAGCACTGTCGGCGGCGGGCATGCCGCTCAAGGCTGGCGATCCTGTGCAAGTGCGCTGGGCCACGGCTGATGCCTGCGTCTACACCGAATGGAGCGAAAGCGACCTCAACAAAGCCGCCGGCTCCCACTGAAAACCCCTGTAGGAGCTGCCGAAGGCTGCGATCTTTTGATCTTGCCGTTAAAAACAAGATCAAAAGATCGCAGCCTCGTTTCACTCGACAGCTCCTACAGGAATGCATTGCAAATGTGGGAGCGAGCCTGCTCGCGAATGCGGTGTGTCATTCAACGTTAAGGTTGACTGACACGGCCTCTTCGCGAGCAGGCTCGCTCCCAC
>NZ_JASCPK010000131.1:0-16634 GCF_029959385.1 Pseudomonas sp. PS01303 | reverse complement strand
CGATAGCGGTGTGTCATTCAGATAAATTTTGACTGAAACACCGCTATCGCGAGCAGGCTCACTCCTACAGGGGGTTGTGGTGTTTTCGGGTTACTGCTCGGTCTTCAAGCGATCGCGGAAGGCCTTTGGCGATATCCCCACCCGGCGCCGGAACAGGCGCGTGAAGTTGGTCGGATCGGAGAACCCCAACAACTCCGACATCTCATAAATGGTCATGCTGGTGTACGTCAGCAAGCGCTTGGCTTCCAGCAACTGACGCTCGTGCATGATCTGCAACGCCGGTTGCCCCGCCAATTCACGGCACGTGCCATTAAGGTGCGACACCGAGATCCCCAGCCGATGCGCCAGATCCTCGACCTTCACGTGCTGACGGTAAGTCTCTTCCACCAACTGAATAAACCCGTTCAGGTATTCGCGTTGACGCTGCGGCCGTTGACTCGCGTTATGCCGCACGATTGCCTGGCGACTGACCCAGACCATGATCACGCTGACCAGCGAATGCATGAGCATTTCCCGCGCCGGTTGATGGCCGTTGTACTCGGCCTGCAACGCGGTGAATAAACTGTTGAGGTAATCGCCGTCCTTGCCCGCCGGATAATTCTCGGTCTGCGCCAAAGCGTGCACCGAGTCGCCCAGTTGCGCCTGCAAATGGTTGATCAGCGGTGTGGCGAGGGTGACGATAAAGCCTTCAACGTCCTCGGAAAAACGAAAGCCATGCACCGATAACGGCGGCAGAACCTGGATTGCCGGGGTCTGCAACTGCGTGCGATGGCCTTCGATTTCAAGCTCTGCCTGACCTTTGAAAACGAAGAGTAACTGGCACAAATCGGCGTGGCGGTGGGGTTTGATTTCCCATTGATGTTCGCGACTGCGGGAGGAAATGGTTTCACAGTGCAGCAAGTCAGGGGTCGGCCAATCCAGGCTTTCACCGTAGAGCTTGAACACTGGAATCGAAGGCAGGTCAGGCTTGTTCATCACTTCAATCCAGGCCTCGAGGTTTGCGGGCGATAATCGCACCGATTGGCAGAATGTACAGGTATCGGCTCAGTTTTCACCTTCAATTGACAGACCCGCAAGGGAAAAATGCAAGCACTCGATCCATAAAAATAAATCAGCGGCGATTGTCGCGCGAAGCTTGCGAGTCATAAAAACAATGAAAACGCTGAAAACCCAAGTTGCCATCATCGGCGCCGGCCCGTCCGGTTTGCTCCTCGGCCAGTTGCTGCACAACGCCGGCATCGACACCCTCATCCTCGAACGTCAGACACCCGATTATGTGCTCAGCCGCATCCGCGCCGGCGTGCTTGAACAAGGCATGGTAGAGCTGTTGCGTCAGGCTGGGGTGAGTCAGCGCATGGACGCTGAAGGACTGATTCACGGCGGCTTCGAACTGGCGCTCGACGGGCGTCAGGTGCACATCGATCTGCACGCGTTGACCGGCGGCAAGACCGTAATGATCTACGGCCAGACCGAAGTCACTCGCGACCTGATGGCCGCTCGTCGGGAGGCTGGCGCGCAGACGATTTATTCTGCGAGCAATGTCGTTCCCCACGGCATGAAAAGCGACGAAGCTTTTGTCACTTTCGAAAAGGACGGAGAAACCTGGCGCGTCGATTGCGATTACATCGCCGGCTGCGATGGCTTCCATGGCGTGGCGCGGCAGTCGATTCCTGAGGATTGCCTGAAGGTGTTCGAACGGGTTTATCCGTTTGGCTGGCTGGGCATTCTCGCCGACACGCCGCCGGTGCATGACGAGTTGGTCTACGCCCGCCACGAACGCGGTTTTGCCTTGTGCAGCATGCGTTCGGCGACGCGCACGCGTTACTACTTGCAGGTGCCGGCAGAAGAAAACGTCGCGGACTGGAGCGATCAGCGCTTCTGGGATGAACTGAAAAACCGCCTGCCAGTTGCATTGGCCGAGAAACTGGTCACCGGCCCTTCGATCGAAAAAAGCATCGCGCCGCTGCGCAGTTTTGTCGTTGAACCAATGCAATACGGGCGGATGTTTCTGGTCGGCGACGCCGCGCACATCGTCCCGCCCACCGGCGCCAAAGGTCTGAATCTGGCGGCAAGCGATGTCAGCACATTGTTCAATATTCTGCTGAAGGTTTACCGCGATGGGCGTATCGACTTGCTGGAGAAATACTCGGAGATCTGCCTGCGCCGCGTGTGGAAAGCCGAGCGGTTTTCCTGGTGGATGACTTCGATGCTGCACCGTTTTGATGATCACGATGCGTTCAGTCAGCGCATCAGTGCCTCGGAACTGGACTACTTTGTCAGTTCAGAAGCGGGCCGAAAAACTATTGCAGAAAATTACGTCGGACTTCCTTATGAGGCTATCGAATAGCCTGCTACCGACTTACACTGGCGAGCATCCCCGCTCGCCTGACGAACTGCGGGACTCTCACTGCCCGCAGGTTTTGCCCGTGACCAATCTCAATCACCCCGAAACGCCCAGACCGGCCATTCGCAGCGTGCTGGTGGCGCTGATGATGGCGATCTTTCTCGGTGCGCTGGATCAGACCATCGTCGCTGTGTCGATGCCGGCCATCTCCGCCCAATTCAAGGACGTCAGCCTGCTGGCCTGGGTGATTTCCGGGTACATGGTGGCGATGACTGTGGCGGTGCCGATCTACGGCAAGCTCGGCGATCTGTACGGGCGACGCAAACTGATGCTGTTCGGTATGGGCCTGTTCACCCTGGCCTCGCTGTTCTGCGGCATGGCGCAAAGCATGGAACAACTGGTGCTGGCGCGGATCCTTCAGGGCATCGGCGCCGGCGGGATGATCTCGGTGAGTCAGGCGATCATCGGCGACATCGTCCCGCCGCGCGAACGCGGACGTTATCAGGGTTACTTCAGCAGCATGTACGCGGTGGCCAGCGTTGCCGGGCCGGTGCTTGGCGGCTACATGACCGAATACCTGTCGTGGCGTTGGGTGTTTCTGATCAACCTGCCGCTGGGGCTCGGCGCTTACTGGGTCGCGCACCGCAACTTGCGCGGGCTGCCGATTCCGCAGCGCAAACCGATCATCGATTATGTCGGCACCGTGCTGATGATCATCGGCCTGACTGCGCTGCTGTTGGGCATCACTCAAGTTGGACAAGGTCATTCGTGGCGCAGCGGCGAAGTGCTCGGGCTGTTTGCCTGCGCGGTCGTGGTGCTGGCGATTTTCGTCTGGCACGAACGTCGGGCGCGGGAGCCGTTGCTGCCGATGCACCTGTTCGCCAACCGCAATGCGTTGCTGTGCTGGTGCACGATTTTCTTCACCAGTTTTCAGGCGATTTCCTTGATCGTGCTGATGCCGTTGCGCTTTCAAAGCGTCACCGGCGCTGGCGCGGACAGTGCGGCGTTGCACTTGCTGCCGCTGGCGATGGGCCTGCCGATCGGTGCGTACTTCGCCGGTCGCCGCACATCGGTGACCGGGCGCTACAAACCGCAGATCTTGACCGGCGCGATACTCATGCCGATTGCCGTGCTGGGCATGGCCTTCAGTCCTCCGGAAGCGACGTTGATCAGTGGGTTATTCATGTTGCTCTGCGGGATTGCCAGCGGCATGCAGTTCCCGACCTCGCTGGTCGGCACGCAGAATTCGGTGGAACAGCGCGACATCGGCGTGGCCACCAGCACCACCAACCTGTTCCGCTCGCTGGGCGGCGCAGTAGGGGTGGCGTTGATGTCGGCGCTGCTGCTGGCGTTGTTGCAGGATTCGAGTTTCGCTCACTTGGCGAGCAGTTCGTTGATGAGTGAGGGGCACTCCGGGAATGTCTTGCTGGACGGCCTCAACGCGGCACCGGGGGATGCGCAGAATGCCTTGCGCGCGGAGTTGCTGGTGACGTTCCGGCATTTGTTGTGGGTGAGTGCGGCGGTGTCGTTGCTTGGATTGGCGGCGGCGATTGCCATGCCGAACAACCTGCTGCGCGGGCGCGAGCACGGCGCAAAATAACCGCAAAAGATCGCAGCCTTCGGCAGCTCCTACAAGGTGACGCGCCTCATGTAGGAGCTGCCGCAGGCTGCGATCTTTTGATCTTCAAGGGCTGTAGTAACCGACCGCGACGAGGAAATGCCCGACCTTTTTCAGGTAGGCATGCTTGTCCTCGATCTTGCCGGTCACCGGGTTTTTCCAGCGATACTCATACTCGCCTTCATCCTGCTTGCCGATCAGCGCCAGAATCGGCTCGCCCACCGGTTTGCCCTCCGGATCCTTGACCTTGCCGAAGTCGGTATTGATCAGCCGCAGATTGGTGCCGTGGGCAACATAGCGCTGGGTATTCAGGTCAACCACAAACACATACAGGTCATCCTGCAAATACCCGCCCTTGAGCGAATTGATCGCCGTCAGCGTGCCCTTCTCGTCTTTGCTCAGATCCGTCGCAGCTTTATCCAGCAGGGCTTTGGCTTGCTCTGCGGAGGCGCGTGGCAGGTAATAACCGACCGCCAGAATCCGCTGACCGATGCGCTGATAGAACACGTGTTTGCGCTCGACCTTGCCGTCAGACCAATTCTGCCAGCGGTATTCGGCTTGCTGAATGCCATTGCCTTCCGGCACCAGCAACGCCTGCTTGAAGGCTTTCTGCAAATCCGGCCCGAGCACTTCGCTGACATCACGGCCAATCAGCGCTGACGACGGCCCACCGCTGGCGAGCATCACGCCTTTGGTGTCGACCACAAACACGTAGCGATCCTTGTCGACAAACTCGCCCTGACGACTGAAGGCCGCGAAGGCCTTGTCGCCGTTGTCGTGGTAGTAAGCGAGCGCTTTTTCCAGCAGGGCGATGGCCGCCTGACTGTCATCTTTTGCGGCGGTCGCGGCGCTGGCCTGACCGAACCCGGTCAGTATCAGCAAACAGAGCCAGGCGAATTTTTGCACAAACCCCATGACGCATCCCTCGTTCTTGTTGGTGTTTCAAGAGCGTAGACGGGTTGCGCGGATGTATGGATATTCAGAATGATGCAGGGGATTGCAAAGCCCTGTGGCTAAACGCGTCCCTGTGGCGAGGGGATTCATCCCCGATGGGTTGCGAAGCAGCCCCAAAAACTGAGCAATCGGTATTGCTGAAGAAATGCAGGGGAGCGCTTCGCACTCCATCGGGGATAAATCCCCTCACCACAAAGACTCCCCCGTATTAAGTGATCTGAGTTATGGCCGAGAATTGATCTGCTGCTGCAAGTTCTGGATCTGCGCCTGCAAGGTGTTGATGGTGCGGGTCATCTGCCCGCGGAACGCGTCGAACTCGGCGGTATTACCGCCGCCCTGTGGCGCTGCCGGGCGATTGTCCTGCTCGCTTTTGAGCACAACGATGTCCTGTTCCAGACGCTCGATGGCCGCGCTCGGATTGCCTTGCTTCTTCAACGCCGCGATATCAGCGCTGAGGCTCTTGAACTGCGCATCGAAGGCCTTCAACTGCGTATCGACCTTGCTGGTGTCCGCCGGTGTGCTTTTCACTGTCGCCAGTTCTGCGCTCAGGGCTTTGACCTGCGCCTGCAACTGGGTATTGGCGGTCTGCTGTTCGGTGGTCTGCGCGGTCATCTGCGCCAGACGCTTGTCCAGATCACTGGCCTGCCCCGCGACGCCTTGCTGCTGTTTGTTCTGATCGAGCAGTTTTTCTTCGAGTTGCTTGATCTGCAACTTCAAGGCTTCGCTGTCGCTGGTGACGTTGCTCTGGCTGGCGACGACTTTGCCGGAAATATCCTGCAAGCGCCCCGCCGCTTCTTCACTGATCCGCGCGAAGCTTTCCTGAGTCGCGACCAGTTGCTGCTCCATCAAGGAAATCTGCTGAAAGCTCCACCAGGCCAGGCCGATGAAAGCAAAAAACAACGCGCCGACCAAAGCCCAGAGCGGCCCGGTGCTGGCGGCTTTGACCTTGACCACTGGCGCTGTGCGCGAATGCACGGTGGTGCGGGCGGTGGTCGGAATGTCATCGTCGTCGAAGGTGTCGGCACGCAGGCTCGGCACATCATCGAAATCGTCGTGGGCATCATTACGCATGGACATTGAGGCAACCTTTGTAAAACGCGGTGATGGCTAAATGCTGCGAAGTATAACCCGCTCAGCCGCAGGCATTGACCCTCGACCGAGGGCGCGGTTCAGTGCTGGCCGACCAAGTGAGCTCAACGAATGTCCTGGGCTTTCCACCAGCCGCAGAACTCATCGAGCGCCGTCCACAGGCTGACTTGCGGATCGTAGTCCAGATAATGCCGCGCGCGGCTGATGTCGAGGGTGAAATTTTTCTTCATCACCTGCATGCCCAAACGCGACAGCGTCGGCTCCGGGCGCCCCGGCCAGAGTTTGCACGCGCCTTCATTCAGCGCCGCGACGCTGTAGGCCAGCCCGTAGGAACGGTACTTGGTGACCTGTGGGACTTCCATCTTGCGCATCACGTAATTGACCACATCCCACAACGGCACGGGCGCGCCATTGCTGATGTTGTAGGCCTTGCCCAGCGCCGAACCGGCGGCGAGCAGACTGCTGAGCATCGCTTCGTTGAGGTTCTGCACACTGGTGAAATCGACTTTATTCAGGCCGTTGCCGATGATCGCCAGACGGCCCTTGCGTTGCATGTTCAGCAGACGCGGGAAGATGCTCATGTCGCCGGCGCCAGTGACGAAACGCGGGCGCAGGGCGATGGTTTCCAGCCCAAATTCCTGAGCGCCAAAAACCTTTTGTTCGGCCAGATACTTGGTCGCGGCGTAATGATGTTTGAAACGCTTGGGCACTTGCTCTTCGGTCAGGTTGAGGTGGTCGCGGCCGTCGAAATAGATCGACGGCGACGACAGGTGCACCAGCCGCCGGACGCGCTGCTTCAGGCAGGCTTCGACGATGTTATCTGTGACCTGCACGTTGCCCTGATGAAAGTCCTGATAGCGCCCCCACAGCCCGACGGCCCCGGCGCAGTGCACCACGGCTTCGACATCGCTGCAGAGTTCGCGCGCCAGCTCGGCATCGCTCAGATCGCCAGGCACAAACTCGGCGCCACGGCGTACCAGATGCTCGACGCTTTCGGCCCGGCGCCCGTTGACCCGCACGTCCAGGCCCTGCTCCAGAGCGAAACGCGCAAAGCGTCCGCCAATGAAGCCGCTTGCGCCGGTGACCAGAATTTTCATGCACAACTCCAACAGAAAAGCAGCTGCGAGCGTCAAGCTTCGAGCTACAAGTAAAAACGGTGCGCAAGCCCACAACTTGCCGCTTGCAGCTTGACGCTTACAGCTGTTTCCAAGGCACTAGCCATTGTGCTGAAGCGCGCACCAATTGCTCGGTCAGTAAGCCGAGCAACTGACCGCCATTGCGCCAATGATGCCAGTACAGCGGCACGTCGATCGGTTTATCTGGCAACAGTTCGCGCAATTCGCCGCGTTGCAGTTGCTCGCGCACTTGCAGCTCCGGCACCAGTCCCCAACCCAATCCGGCTTCGGTCAGACGGATAAAACCTTCCGAAGACGGACACAAATGGTGCTCGAATCCGCCGTCGACACCCAGCGACGCCAAATAGCGATGCTGAAGAAAATCGTCCGGGCCGAACACCAGCGCCGGGGTGCGCGGCAGTTGCTCGGCGCGCACGCCATCGGGGAAATGCCGCTCGATAAACGCCGGGCTGGCCAGCGCGCGATAACGCATCGCGCCGAGCAACACGCTACGCGCACCCGCCACCGGTCGTTCGCTGGCGCACAAGCACGCGGCCACTTCACCGGCACGCATGCGTTTAAGGCCGACGGTCTGGTCTTCGACGATCAGATCCAGCAATAAATGTTGCTCGGCGCAGAAATCGCCGACTGCCTGCGCCCACCACGTCGCGAGGCTGTCGGCGTTCAGCGCAATGCGCAGGCGCTCCGGCAACCCCTCTTCGTCCAAGGCTGGGACAAGGGTTTGCAGGTCGCGCTCAAGCAAACGCACCTGCTGCACATGGTTGAGCAAACGCCGGCCGATTTCCGTGGGCGACGGCGGCGTGCCGCGCACCAGCACCGGCTGGCCGACCCGCGCCTCCAGCAGTTTGATTCGTTGCGAGATCGCCGATTGCGACAACCCGAGAATCTGCGCGGCGCGCTCGAATCCGGCTTGCTCAACCACGGCGGCCAGAGCAGACAGCAATTTGTAGTCGAACATCAGTTTTCCTAATGAGCGATCAGCACTATTGGTTTTTCTTATACAGGTTTCGCCCGGAGAATAGCCAGCAAGCACTCTTTATCAAGGAACACTGCAATGGCTGGCGAAACCTCCCTCACAACCTTGTTGCGCAGCATGAGCCCGCAACTCAACGCCGGCGAATACGTGTTCTGCACCCTGCGCGACAACAAATTGCCGGAAGGTCTGGAGACCGTCGGCAGCTTCCGCGAGCAGGAAGGTCTGACGGTGATTCTCGAACGTTCCCACGCTGAACAGGCTGGTTTCAGCTTCGACTACGTCGCCGCGTGGATCACCCTCAACGTGCATTCAGCGCTGCAAGCCATCGGCCTCACCGCCGCGTTCGCCACGGCATTGGGCAAGGCCGGGATCAGTTGCAACGTGATTGCCGGCTACTACCACGATCATTTGTTTGTCGGTCAGGCCGACGCCGAACGCGCGATGCAAGTGCTGCGCGATCTGGCGGCCAACGCGGAGTAATTGTTATGTGGCAAAGCTATGTGAACGGCCTGCTGGTGGCGTTCGGGCTGATCATGGCGATCGGCACGCAAAACGCGTTTGTATTGGCGCAGAGCCTGCGTCGCGAGCATCACTTGCCAGTGGCGGCATTGTGCGTGGTGTGCGATGCGCTGCTGGTCGCCGCTGGCGTGTTCGGCTTGGCGACGATTCTGGCGCAGAACCCGACGCTGCTGGCGATCGCCCGTTGGGGCGGCGCGACGTTTTTGATCTGGTACGGCAGCCAGGCGCTGCGCCGGGCGTGCTCGAAACAGAGCATGAATCAGGGCGAGAATCAGACCGTGCGTTCGCTGCGTGCGGTGATGCTCAGCGCGTTGGCGGTGACGTTACTCAACCCGCACGTTTATCTGGATACGGTTTTACTGATCGGTTCGCTGGGCGCGCAGCAATCGGTGCCAGGCGCTTATGTGGTCGGTGCTGCGAGTGCTTCGCTGTTGTGGTTTTTCACCTTGGCGCTCGGCGCAGCATGGCTGGCACCGTGGTTGGCACGGCCGAGCACGTGGCGAATTCTCGATCTGGTGGTGGCGTTGATGATGTTCACGGTGGCCGGGCAATTAATTATCGCCAGCTGATTTATTCCAAAAGGCTCTGGAACCTCTATCCCACACAGTTGTTGCGTGGTTATGGCGCAACCCCGGTGCTATGATCCAACCCCTGCGCCGCAAAGAGTAAAAACTCGCCGGTGCATTTCTGGCCGCCCGTGATCGGCCTTGCGCTCACCGCAACAGACCTGATTAGGAGAATCATCATGGCTTTCGAATTGCCGCCGCTGCCTTACGCACACGATGCCCTGCAGCCGCACATTTCCAAGGAAACCCTGGAATACCACCACGACAAGCACCACAACACCTACGTCGTGAACCTGAACAACCTGGTGCCAGGCACCGAGTTCGAAGGCAAGACCCTGGAAGAAATCGTCAAGACTTCCTCGGGCGGTATCTTCAACAACGCCGCTCAGGTCTGGAACCACACTTTCTACTGGAACTGCCTGGCACCAAACGCCGGCGGTCAACCAACCGGCGCGCTGGCTGAAGCCATCAACGCAGCTTTCGGTTCGTTCGACAAGTTCAAGGAAGAGTTCAGCAAAACCTCGATCGGCACCTTCGGTTCCGGTTGGGGCTGGCTGTTGAAAAAGGCTGACGGTTCCCTGGCCCTGGCCAGCACCATCGGCGCCGGCAACCCGCTGACCAGCGGCGACATCCCGCTGCTGACCTGCGACGTCTGGGAACACGCTTACTACATCGACTACCGCAACGTTCGTCCTAAGTACGTCGAAGCGTTCTGGAACCTGGTCAACTGGAAGTTCGTTGCTGAGCAGTTCGAAGGCAAAACCTTCACCGCTTAAGCTGCGCGCCAGTCAAAAAACCCGGCTTCGGCCGGGTTTTTTTATGCCTGTGATTTGCGGCAGCAGTATCAGGCAAATACTCCAAAAGTTTTCCCACCGAGGTGGATGACCAAAAATCCAAGAAAAGAATAAGCAATTATTTGCGCAGGAATAACAACCAGGCGTCGTAGATGCGAGGGGAAAGCAGCGATCTCATCCATCGCATAGGGATCACTTTTTGACAAAAAATCATCGTCGATTAAAAGCATCTGTGAAATGTGAGACAAACGACAGTAGCGACCGTAGACGCCGTTTCCCAACACTCGTTGATTGCGAGCGACGAAGTACGATGTTTTCAGGAGAGACTCAAGCTGCGCCAGTCTGAAAAAGCTGATCCATACTTTTGCAAATACAGCGATCAGGCCCAAGGAAAAACAGGCAATTAACCCGGCAACACCGATTAATTGCAGATCACTCGCTGGTCTGGAAAGAGTCACGCATATCCAACCAGTACTCAACCAAAGCAAGAGTAACCCGCCACCGATCACACTCAGCTGGAAGAGGTAGTCTGGAATTCTCACCCACTTTTTCAGATGCTCCGGGATAATTTCTGCTTCCATGACTGCATGCGGATCCAGCATTTGAAAATGGGTCAAACGGCCCGTCAATGTCCCTATTTCTCTGACTCTTCTCATTCGCCCAAATGGGCCGTTTCCAAATATTCTGCTATTAATGCCCACAATGTGGGAGGCAATGAAATGGTCTTCCATCTGATCCAGCCGGAAATAGGCGGCGAACAACACGAATGCCCCGCTGAGGAAGAAAAGCAGAAGTACCACGGCCCATGAATAGAGATAGACGAGATCAAAATGTGGGGCGATCACGATGGATCCTTAACGTTGATTCCCAGCATCCAGGACCCTTTAGCAAGAAGTACTTGGCTCAATTTAAGAAGTGAAGTGGTGGGCAAGCTTAAAATTCGGTAGAAGCTCATTATTCGTTCATCTCGTATAGTTTTTCGCCGAGAAGTTCCCCTGTCTGGCTACCCCCATCTCCTATTTGCGCTGCGAGCATGCCACTTACAACCAACATGCAAGCGACTCCTCCTGCTCCGGCGGTTCCTACGCCTATCGCGACACATGTCATCGGAGCAATGGTTGTCGCTAACTTGCCCGCTAGTATTCCGCCTAGAACGTTTCCAGACAGCTTCGCTCCCTCTATGAATCTCGCCCTGCGACATTCCTCTTCGCGCCCGCTTCGGCACGCTTCGTGAATTTTCATCGCCGCAGATCCAGCTCCCAGACCAATTGCTACATAACCACCGGCTTTCATGTATTTCGATGCACGCGCCACGCCTTCAATATGTGTCGCATACCCCGGCAGTTGAGTTGATGCTCCAGCTTTGTTCCAGTTGTGCACGATTCTTTGCGTGGACAACCCTAGTGCGCGTTTAAGCTTCGGGTGATCCGGAATGCCTGTTGTCTTTCGAACCAACGTCCCCAAACCGACATCAAGCTTCTTCATCAGCCTTTTGCGTTGCGCAAAAAAACCCACGGAATGGAGATTGCCATACTGGCGGTATTGCTCGATGTGTAAGCGCTCCAGTTCTTTAAGCGTGTTATTGAGCGTTTCCATGTGCTGCCCCACCATGAACGATGCAACGCCCAATGCTCCGGAAGAAACACCCAAAAACGGCTCAATCACCTGATGATGCTCAACCATGAAAGAAGCTTCTTCATCCGTCAGATCCTTCAGCGCTTCATTCACCTTCTCCGCTGCCGCCATCATCTGCGCCTCTTCGCGTCGGCACATGTAGTTGCGCGAGTCACTGAAGATGACCATTTGCCCCGGTTTGACCTGTTCACTTAAATGACGGTTTAGCGAACGGAACTCGCGGCGCAATGCATCGCCAGGCGTCGTTTCATACAGCGCTCGCTCCAGCGCTTCGCGGCTCATGGGCTTCTGGACAATGTGAAAGCCCGACTCAGCCGGTGGCGGCAAGGTGTAGGCGTGGTCTTCCACCAGATGCTCGGCGGGTGGTGGTTCTGATTTGGGTTTGAAGGCGTTCCAGGAAGCACCGCTGTTATTCGCGACAACACGTGGTTTCACCACAACCCACTCACCATTACTGATGGCTTCGCCGAGTTTTCTCTGGTTGGCGCCTTGCAGGTAATTGGAATGATTGAGATTCATTACATTGAGCAGATTGTCGAAGCCCGGCAATTCATCTGGGCGGTTGAGTGCCTCTCGAAAGATGTCCATGGCTTGATGGGTGTCGAGTACCTGCTGGCCGTGGAGTTCGCGTTGAGGGATAAGTCTGGTCACGTCCGTGCACTGTTCTGCAAAACAGCGGACTTTGACGAGCGAACTCAAGCACGGATGCAGGCCGATTCCGCATTGTGCGTAGGGAAATTCCGACTTTTCTTTGGCGGGAGAGACTCGCTGAACTGTGGGGAAATCGAGCCCTTGATGACCGCGACTCATTGGCCGGATGGTATTTCAGATCAAAAGATCGCAGCCTTCGGCAGCTCCTACGTGAAAATGGCGTTTCTCCCACAGAAAATGCAGCCTCACGCCGCTTGCTGCCGTGGCGCAGAGGGCTAACATCAATCAAAGGAAAAATTGTCAGACAGCGCTCAAGTTGAGGGCCCCTACAACCGACACAGTACTAATCGGGCGAAGACGCCACAGAGCAGCATTTCGGCCAACGCCACGGGTAATTCATTCGGGGCCTGATTGTCCCTTTGACTGCCAACACGGGATTGCCAATACTCATGGCAACTTGACGCTACCCGCACGGATTAAGGAATAACCCTTTGAAGCTGGAACTCAAGAACAGCTTGTCGGTGAAGTTGCTCCGGGTCGTGCTCCTGTCGGCATTGATCGTCGGCGTGGTCTTGAGCTGCGCGCAGATCGTTTTCGATGCCTATAAAACACGTCAAGCGGTTGCCGGCGACGCCGAACGCATCCTCGACATGTTCCGCGACCCCTCGACCCAGGCGGTTTACAGCCTTGATCGGGAGATGGGCATGCAGGTGATCGAGGGCCTGTTCCAGGACGATGCCGTGCGCCAGGCCTCCATCGGTCATCCCAACGAAGCCATGCTCGCGCAGAAATCCCGCGACTTGCAGCATTCCAACAGCCGTTGGCTGACCGACCTGATCCTCGGTCAGGAGCGCACCTTCACCACGCAACTGGTGGGGCGCGGGCCCTATAGCGAGTATTACGGCGACTTGAGCATCACCCTCGACACTGCCACCTATGGCGAAGGTTTTATCGTCAGTTCGGTGATCATTTTCATCTCCGGCGTATTGCGTGCACTGGCCATGGGTCTGGTGCTGTATCTGGTTTATCACTGGCTACTGACCAAACCACTGTCGCGGATCATCGAGCACCTCACCGAGATCAACCCGGATCGCCCCAGCGAACACAAGATTCCGCAGCTCAAGGGCCATGAGAAAAACGAGCTGGGCCTCTGGATCAACACCGCTAACCAATTACTGGAATCGATCGAACGTAATACTCACCTGCGCCACGAAGCTGAAAACAGCCTGCTGCGCATGGCCCAGTACGACTTCCTCACGGGTTTGCCGAACCGTCAGCAATTGCAGCAGCAACTCGACAAAATCCTGGTCGACGCCGGCAAGCTGCAACGTCGCGTTGCGGTGTTGTGCGTAGGGCTGGACGATTTCAAAGGCATCAACGAACAATTCAGCTACCAGACCGGCGACCAACTGCTGCTGGCACTGGCCGATCGCTTGCGCGCCCACAGCGGCCGTCTCGGCGCCCTCGCCCGTTTGGGTGGCGACCAATTCGCGCTGGTACAGGCCGATATCGAACAGCCTTACGAAGCGGCGGAACTGGCGCAAAGCATTCTGGATGATCTGGAAGCGGCGTTCGCCCTCGACCATCAGGAAATCCGTCTGCGCGCGACCATCGGCATCACTCTGTTCCCGGAGGATGGCGACAGCACCGAGAAGCTGTTGCAGAAAGCCGAGCAGACCATGACCCTGGCCAAAACCCGCTCGCGCAACCGTTATCAGTTCTACATCGCCAGCGTCGACAGCGAGATGCGCCGTCGCCGCGAGCTGGAGAAAGATCTGCGCGATGCCTTGCTGCGCGATCAGTTCTACCTCGTCTATCAACCGCAGATCAGCTACCGCGATCACCGCGTGGTCGGCGTCGAAGCGCTGATTCGCTGGCAGCATCCGGAACACGGTCTGGTACCGCCGGATCTGTTTATTCCACTGGCGGAACAGAACGGCACGATCATCGCGATTGGCGAGTGGGTACTGGATCAGGCCTGCAAGCAATTGCGCGACTGGCACGATCAGGGTTTCGCCGACCTGCGCATGGCGGTGAACCTGTCCACCGTGCAATTGCACCACGCCGAGTTGCCGCGCGTGGTCAACAACCTGCTGCAGATGTACCGCTTGCCGCCGCGCAGTTTGGAACTGGAAGTCACCGAAACCGGCCTGATGGAAGACATCAGCACTGCTGCGCAACACTTGCTGAGCCTGCGCCGTTCCGGTGCGCTGATCGCCATCGACGACTTCGGTACCGGTTATTCATCGCTGAGTTATCTGAAAAGTCTGCCGCTGGACAAGATCAAGATCGATAAGAGCTTCGTCCAGGATCTGCTTGATGACGACGACGATGCGACCATCGTTCGCGCGATCATTCAGTTGGGCAAAAGCCTGGGCATGCAGGTGATTGCCGAGGGCGTGGAAACCGCCGAACAGGAAAGCTACATCATTTCCGAAGGCTGCCACGAAGGTCAGGGTTACTTCTACAGCAAGCCGCTGCCGGCGCGTGAGTTGAGCGTTTATCTCAAACAGGCGCAGCGCAGTAACGCAGCTATTTTATAAAGCAAAAGATCGCAGCCTTCGGCAGCTCCTACATTTGTAATGCGCTTCCCCTGTAGGAGCTGCCGCAGGCTGCGATCTTTTGATCTACACCAATCCCTGCGTAAATAAGAAATATTTCCAGCCACAACCCTTTACACATAATGCGAAAGATTTGCATTATGTCGCAGTTTTGCGCACCCCCGCGCCTGTCCCATAAACCACCGAAGCAGGATGTTCGCCATGATTCGTATGCCTCTGGCTACCGCCAGTCTGCTGGCCATCGCTATTTCCCTCGCCGGTTGCGGCGAAGGTAAAGACAAGGCCGCCGCACCGGCCACGCCGACTCCAGCCGCCAGCACCACCGCACCTGCGGCTGCTCCTGCCGCTGCCGGTAAAGTCGACGAAGCCGCCGCCAAGGCTGTGGTCGCGCACTACGCCGACATGGTCTTCGCCGTTTACAGCGATGCCGAATCTACCGCGAAAACCCTGCAAACCGCCGTCGACGCTTTCCTCGCCAAGCCGAACGCCGACACGCTGAAAGCCGCTCGCGAAGCCTGGATCGCTGCTCGCGTTCCTTACCTGCAGAGCGAAGTGTTCCGCTTCGGCAACACCATCATTGACGATTGGGAAGGTCAGGTTAACGCCTGGCCACTGGACGAGGGTCTGATCGACTACGTCGACAAATCCTACGAGCACGCACTGGGTAACCCGGGCGCGACCGCCAACATCATCGCCAACACTGAAATCCAGGTCGGCGAAGACAAGGTCGATGTCAAAGACATCACCCCGGAAAAACTCGCCAGCCTCAATGAGCTGGGCGGTTCCGAAGCCAACGTTGCAACTGGCTACCACGCCATCGAATTCCTGCTGTGGGGCCAGGACTTGAACGGCACCGGCCCTGGCGCTGGTAACCGTCCGGCTTCCGACTACCTCGAAGGCGCCGGCGCCACTGGCGGTCACAACGATCGTCGTCGCGCTTACCTGAAAGCCGTGACCCAACTGCTGGTCAGCGATCTGGAAGAAATGGTCGGTAACTGGAAGCCGAACGTGGCTGACAACTACCGCGCCACGCTGGAAGCCGAGCCAGGCGAAAGCGGCCTGCGCAAAATGTTGTTCGGCATGGGCAGCCTGTCGCTGGGTGAACTGGCGGGCGAGCGCATGAAGGTTTCCCTGGAAGCCAACTCGCCGGAAGACGAACACGACTGCTTCAGCGATAACACGCACAACTCGCAGTTCTACGATGCCAAGGGCATTCGTAACGTCTACCTGGGCGAATACACCCGCGTTGACGGCACCAAGATGACCGGCGCCAGCCTGTCGTCGCTGGTGGTCAAAGCCGACCCGGCTGCCGACACCGCGTTGAAAGCCGACCTGGCTGCTACCGAAGCGAAGATGCAGGTCATCGTTGATCACGCCAACAAGGGTGAGCACTACGACCAGTTGATCGCGGCCGGTAACACCGCTGGCAACCAGATCGTTCGCGACGCCATCGCATCGTTGGTCAAGCAGACCGGTTCGATCGAAGCCGCTGCCGGCAAACTGGGCATCAGCGACCTGAACCCGGACAACGCTGATCACGAGTTCTGATCACAGCGTCCGCGTCAAAAAAAGGCGACCTTCGGGTCGCCTTTTTCATCCCTGTCGTACACGGCCCATTGTAGGAGCTGCCGAAGGCTGCGATCTTTTGATTCTGTCTTTTTAAAAGCAAGGTCAAAAGATCGCAGCCTTCGGCAGCTCCTACAGGGTTTTGCATTTGCGCTGAATCAAGCAAACGATAATTCCTCTTATTCAAACCCCCTCGCCCTGTTAGACATTGCGCCTTTATTTTCG
>NZ_JASCPK010000130.1:0-16663 GCF_029959385.1 Pseudomonas sp. PS01303 | reverse complement strand
AATCAACGCAACACCCCTGTGGGAGCTAGCCTGCTCGCGAAGGCGTCGTGTCAGATAAACAATTTTCACCTGACACACCGCTTTCGCGAGCAGGCTCGCTCCCACAGGTTTTGTGTTGGATTCTGGATTAGCGATCGGAGCGCATCAGTTCGGCGATTCCGCCGTCCAGCGATAACACCGCCGCGCGATTGCGCCCGGCATTTTTCGCTTGATACAACGCCGCATCAGCGCGGTGGATGAACGTTTCCAGACTGTCATTGCCGCTAGGAATAAACGCATAGCAACCCAGGCTCACCGTCAGATACCCGGTGGGCGAGCCGCTGTGGATGATGTGTTTATCGATCACGCTGCGGCGAATCTGTCCGGCAATCGCCAACGCGCCGTTGATGTCGGTGTCCGGCAGCAATACCGCAAACTCTTCCCCGCCATAACGCACCGCCAGATCCGCCTTGCGCTGGCAGCAGGTCTTGACCACTTGCGCCACTTGCATCAGGCAATGATCACCGGCGACATGGCCGTAAGCATCGTTGTAACGCTTGAAGAAATCGATATCGAGCATGATCAGGCTCACCGGACTCACCTGCCGCGCGCCACGGGCAAACTCAATTTCCAGCGAACGTTCGAACAAGCGCCGATTGGCCAGTCCGGTCAGGCTGTCGTGGGTCGCAATCTGCTCCAGCGCTAGCTGAGCCCGGCGCAGATTTTTCTCGATGCGCTCGCCGTTGCGCACCTGATGGATGAACACCCAGCCGAACAGCCCGACGCCCAGAATCACCAGCGCAATGATCACGCTAGACTGAAACGCGCGCTCATACCAACCCTTGAGAATCGTGTCGCGCGACGCCGCCGCCGCGACCACCAATGGATACGACCCCAGTTGCCGATAGCCATACAAACGCACGACGTCATCGACCACCGACCTGATCATCGCCGTGCCGGACTGGGCTTCCGGCAGCAACTTCTGATAAATCCGCCCTTGCGCCAGCGACGTACCAATGAGGTTTTCTTCAAACGGTCGGCGCGCCAACAACGTGCCGTCCGTCAGGCCCAGAAACATGATGCCGTTGTCGTCGAGGCTGAAGCTTTTGAAGAACTGATCGAAGTACGCCATCTTGATGCCGGCCATCAGCACGTCCTGAAAACTGCCGGCGTGGTCATTGACGCGTTTCGAGATCGGGATGATCCATTCGCCGTTCTCACGGCTGCGAATCGCCGGGCCGATGTGCGCCAGCGTCGATTCATTCTGCTGATGAAACTTGAAGTAATCGCGATCGGCCACGCCGTTGCCACGGGGCAAATCGGCGAACGAAGTGATGATCCACTGGCCCTGTTTGTCGAAGAAAAAGATGCCGTGCAACTGCTCCATCTGCTGCACGCGCCGGGCGAAGGTTTTCTGCAAACGCGGCTTCTGCGTCGCGCCGTAGCCGTCGTCCTCAATCCAGTCGACCAGACTGGTCATCACCAGATCGGCGGAGTGAAACGTGTCCTCGGCCTGTTGCGCCATCGCCCGGGTCAGGTTGCTCGATGCCACTTTCGCCACGGCCAGATCCTGACGACGCGACTGCTCCAGTTGCAGGTAGAGCAAGCCGAACAGACACAGGCACACCGCAACGATAAACAGCACAGCCGCTTTACGCAGTGGCAGGCGCTTCAGCGCGCCGGGAGCCTGTTGCGGATCGTGAATGGGAATAGGCAAAAGCGTGTCCTGGGCAGGTACGACAAGGGCGTAGGCCCGAAACCCTTACGGTCTGAGCGTAGTCCACCGGGGTGCTCGGGGCAAACGCCACGATCCCGCCCCGTTGTATCGGCGCGCCGCGAATTAGGATGATCGCTGTTGGCAGATTTATTTTCGATTGCTTCTTTACGGTTAATCCATTCTGAAGCGCCAGACATCACACAAATCCCCGTGGCGAGGGGATTTATCCCCGATGGGCTGCGCAGCTGCCCCAAAAATCTCATGAGCGCTGAGCACTCAAGCGGGAGCAAGCTCCCTCGCCACAGGTTTGATCTTTGCCTGATAGATTTCGGATGAGTTCAACGCTTCGGCGGCACCCGAATATCCCCCTTCCGACACTGCGTCCTCACACCCTTGCCACACGCCGCAAAGCGCAAATCCTTATCCAGACAAACACGCACCTCCGACAACTCCGGCCCGCTGCAAATCACCGCAATGCCATCAGCCGGAATCTTCGGATTGCTTTTACGGAACAGATCAGCGATCTCCTGCGCCTTGAAGTAATAGGAATCACCAAACGGCTGAAGCTGCTCAGGAATGTTCACCGCCGCCAGCGCTTTGTCCGCCGCATCGAGATAGCCCGTCGCACCGAGCCCGCTGCACGTGCCGTGCTTGCGCCATTCGTGATAAAGCAACTTCTGCGTCGGGAACAACGTCAGGCCTTTGCTACGTTGTTCAGCCGAAAGCTTGCTCAGCGGCGGACACGATTGCGGCCAGCCGCCCTGCGCATACTGTGGCCACAAACCGTGCAAAACAAAGCCATAACCCTTGCCCGAACACTGCGCGTCGTCCTTGTGCGTCAAGCAAAACGTCGGCGACCAGGACAGCGTCAGCAAGTAATAATCGAACGCCCCCGCCCCCGCTTCCGGCCGCTCCTTGTGGCTCGGCGACTGGCGCGACGACATTAGCCCGATGCTACCGGCCGTCAGCACGATCAGCGCGAAAATTGTAAACAGCTTTTTCATGTACCCGCTCCCTGAGACGCCTGCGCCCGTGGTTTTCGATGCTGACCTGACGTGATTTGTATGGAATGAGGCACGCTGACAGCGCCGGCGCATGACGCAAGGCAAGGCCGTACGCCGCCGCAAGGTCTACGATTAACAGGCAGACATCAAACCAAGGGAACCGAAATGAGTAAAGCAGACGAACTCGCCGCGAAGCTCAAGCAAACCCGGCACACCCAAGCGGACGCGACGCTGGAGATCGATTGCTGGGCCAAACAAGTGGACAGCCTGTACCACCGCATCGAGGCGTGGTTGCAACCCGTGGCGGAAGTCGGATTGAAGATCCGGCGCAACCCGACCCACGTGTGTGAAACCTCCCCGGATGGCGAAAGCCATGATTACGCGGTGGATCAATTGGTGATCGAAGGTAATGAGCACAGCCTTACGTTTGATCCGATTGCGCGGTTTACTGAGGATGGTGCCGGCCGGGTTCAGATCCTCGTGCCGGGCAGAGACACTTTTCTGCTGCGCACTGTCGATGAACACGGCGAAAGCCATTGGTGGATGCAGTCGATCGAAACCGGGCAACAGCTGGATGCGATTGCGTTGACCGAGAACAATTTGTTGTTGGTGGTGCAGGAAGGTCTGGGGCTTTGAAGCGAACGCCCAACCTGTCAAAACTGTAATCCCGCCCTCAGCCAACTGAAAGCCAGCGCTGGTTAGCCTCCCCGTCATGTGTCAAACGGGGACTTCCAGCGCATGCCATCCAACACTTCAAGACGCACCTTCGTCAAAGGCCTCGCAGCCGGCGGTTTGCTCGGCGGCCTCGGCCTGTGGCGAGCGCCGGTCTGGGCGCTGAATGGCCCCGGGCAGATCAATGAGCTGAACGGCAGCGAGTTCGAGCTGTTCATCGGCGAAACCCCGGTCAACTTCACTGGCAGTCCGCGCACTGCGATGACCATCAACGGCAGTCTGCCCGGCCCGTTGTTGCGTTGGCGTGAAGGCGACACCGTGACGCTGCGCGTGCGCAACCGGCTCAAGGACAGTACTTCGATTCACTGGCACGGCATTTTGTTGCCGGCGAACATGGATGGCGTGCCCGGCCTGAGTTTTCACGGCATCGAACCGGGTGGCGTGTACGTCTATCAATTCAAGGTGCGGCAAAACGGCACTTATTGGTATCACAGCCATTCCGGTCTCCAGGAACAGGCCGGCGTCTACGGCCCGCTGGTGATCGACGCGAAACAGCCGGAGCCGTTCCAGTACGATCGCGACTTCGTAGTAATGCTCAGCGACTGGAGCGACGAAGACCCGGCCAGCCTGATGAATACCCTGAAAAAACAATCCGACTACTACAACTTCCACAAACGCACGGTCGGCGACTTCATCAACGACGTCAGCGAAAAAGGCTGGGGCGCGACCGTCGCCGATCGCAAGATGTGGGCGGAAATGAACATGAATCCCACTGACATCGCCGACGTCAGTGGCGCCACGTACACCTTCCTGATGAATGGCCACGCGCCCGATTCCAACTGGATCGGACTGTTTCGCCCCGGCGAAAAACTACGTCTGCGCCTGATCAACGGCTCGGCCATGACTTACTTCGACGTGCGCATTCCGGGGCTGAAAATGACCGTGGTCGCAGCGGATGGCTTGCACGTCAAACCGGTCGGCGTCGACGAATTGCGCATCGCCGTGGCGGAAACCTATGACGTCATCGTTGAGCCCGACGCCGAGGTCTACACCCTGTTCGCGCAGGCCATGGATCGCACGGGCTATGCCCGCGGCACCCTCGCCACCCGCCCCGGACTCTCGGCGGCGGTGCCCGCGCTGGATCCGCGCCCGTTGGTGAGCATGGACGACATGGGCATGGGCGGCATGGGCGGCATGGATCACGGTTCAATGGACATGAGCGCCATGGATCACTCAGCGATGGGTTCGATGCAGACGCATCCCGACAGCGAAAAAAACAATCCGCTGGTGGACATGCAAGCCATGACCACCGCGCCGAAACTCAACGATCCCGGCCTCGGTTTGCGCAACAACAGTCGCCGCGTGCTGACCTACGCCGACCTGCGCAGCACCTTCGCAGACCCGGACGGCCGCGACCCGAGCCGCACCGTCGAGTTGCACCTCACCGGCCACATGGAGAAATTCGCCTGGTCGTTCAACGGGATCAAATTCTCCGATGCCGAGCCCTTGCGCCTGAAATACGGCGAGCGCATTCGGCTTGTGCTGGTCAACGACACGATGATGACCCACCCCATTCACCTGCACGGCATGTGGAGCGATCTGGAAGACGAAAACGGCGACTTCCAGGTGCGCAAACACACCATCGACATGCCGCCCGGCACGCGCCGCAGTTACCGCGTAACCGCCGATGCGCTTGGCCGCTGGGCCTATCACTGCCATCTCCTCTACCACATGGAAATGGGCATGTTCCGCGAAGTGCGGGTGGAAGAATGAAGGGGCCGAACATGACTCGATTCACGGCATTTACTTTGCTGCTCGTCGGTAGTTCGGCGATGGCTGCCAGCGACATGCAGGGCATGGATCACCGCCAGATGTCCGGCATGGATCACTCGACGATGTCAGGCATGGACGACGGCATGATGCAGCCCGCCGCGCCGAGCGAAAGTCGCACGCCGATCCCGCCTCTGACCGACGCCGACCGCGTCGCTGTTTTCACCAGCCCCGTCGGCCATCAGGTGCACGACAGCGCGATCAACAGCTACTTCCTCGCCGACAAACTTGAATGGCAGAACGCCGATGACGGCAACGCGTTGGCCTGGGATTTATCAGGCTGGATCGGCGTCGACATCGACCGCTTGTGGCTGCGCTCCGAAGGCGAACGCAGCAACGGCAAGACCGAAGACGCGGAGATTCAGGCGCTGTGGGGCCACGCGATTTCGCCGTGGTGGGACGTGGTCAGCGGCGTGCGCCAGGACTTCAAATCCGGCGCGCCACAGACGTGGGCGGCGTTCGGTTTGCAGGGCATGGCGCTGTACAACTTCGAGGCCGAAGCCACGGCGTTTGTCGGCGAAAGTGGCCAGAGCGCGATTCGGTTTGAAGGCGACTACGACATCCTGCTGACCAATCGACTGATCCTGCAGCCGACGGCCGAACTCAACGTCTACGGCAAAAACGACCCGCAACGCGGCATCGGATCCGGCCTCTCCAACAGCGAAGCCGGCCTGCGTTTGCGCTATGAAATCCGCCGCGAATTCGCCCCATACATCGGTGTGACGTGGAACCGCACGTATGGCAACACCGCCGATTACGCCCGCGAAGATGGCGAGGATCGCAGTGAAGCGCGCCTGGTGATTGGCGTGCGGATGTGGTTTTAAAACTCCTTAAAAAACGATACCGAGGTCTTACATGCGCACATTGAGAATCACCCTTTTTTCGGCAACGGACTGAAGTAAATCAAGGGAAGAGCTTATCAACAGCGCGCTACAGTTCATGGTGTACGTGGGGTTACGTAACCCTTCGTGCAATTTACAGCGAGCCATCAAGGTGATATCAATCGTCCAACTTCAGCCAATGTAGTCGCATCGAATGTCGTTCCCAGATAACGCCTTGGAAATTGCCCGCTCTGCCATGGAGGAGATCAATCCGGATCTGGTGGATCCGTACACCACCGTGATTGATTTTCTGTCCACTAATCCCGAATTCGCTCCCAAAGCTACCAAAGCCGCTCCTCTTGGCAGTTCGGCTTACATTGAGAAACTGGCTCAAAGGTTCTCCGATGGCCGCGCCACCAAACAATTGAAACCGCCGCAAACCATTCAGGATCCTATTATTTCGGTGATTCTGGGCTCACATGGAAACTACTCAGCAGACCAGTTACAACAAATGCAAGCGGCCCATTCACTGGCAATGGGTGCTGAAAACCTGACCGGCGACCTGCTCGAAGACTACATAGCCGAAAATGCTGAACCCGCCGGGTGGGTTCAATGCTCCGGATACACCACTAAAAAAGCCGACTTCATCAAGCGTTCGGACGATGGCTCTAACAGCTGGACGATCCTCCAAATAAAGAACCGCGACAACTCGGAGAACTCTGCTTCACGCTCAGTGCGCGAAGGAACCGAAATTCAAAAATGGCACCGTTCCTTCGCTAAAAAAGAAGGTTTCAACTGGCACAGATTCCCGGATGAACAGGTGGCAGAAAAAATGTCCGAGGAAGGTTTTCAGAAGTTTGTTATTCAACAGATCTCGACTTCCAGCAAAATATAAAACGCGCTGAAGGATATCTGTGTCAGTCCGGAAGGCGATCCGCCGGGTCGCTTTTTCAACTCAAGGTGTCATGGGTGCCCAGGCCGATAAAGCTTGGTTACACTTCTGGGCAGTTCCCAGCACAGAAGTCCTTCAAGTATGAAAACCATAAAAAGCACGATGATCTTCTGCAGCATGCTGAGCCTGGCCGCCGGCGCTCAAGCCGAGCCGTCCCCTTCGCACCTCGACAGCATCCAGCAACAAGGCCAGTTGCGCGTCTGCACCACCGGCGACTACAAGCCCTACACGTTCAAACGCCCTGACGGCGACTTCGAAGGCATCGACATCGCCATGGCCCGCTCGCTGGCCGACAGCCTCGGCGTCAAAGTTGAATGGGTGCAGACCACCTGGAAAACCCTGATGCCCGACATGCAGGCCGGCAAATGCGACATCGGCATGGGCGGCATCTCGGTAACGCTTGAGCGGCAGAAAAAAGCCTACTTCAGCAACACCCTTGACACCGACGGCAAGATCCCGTTGGTGCGCTGCGCGGAGGTGAGCAAGTACCAAACGGTCGAACAGATCAACCAGCCCAACGTGCGCCTCGTCGAACCCGCCGGCGGCACCAACGAAGCTTTCGTTCACGCCTTCCTGCCCAAGGCGCAACTGGCGTTGCACGACAACGTGACGATCTTCCAGCAACTGCTCGACAACAAGGCCGACGTGATGATCACCGACGCCTCGGAAGCGCTGTATCAACAGAAACTCAAACCGGGGCTGTGCGCAGTGAATCCGCATCAATATATGCAGTACGGCGAGAAGGCTTATTTACTGCCACGCGATGACATCAGCTGGAAACAGTATGTCGATCAATGGCTGCACCTGAGCAAAGCCACCGGCAAATACCAGCAAACCCTGAGCGAATGGATCGCCGTACCGCAATGATTATTGATGCCTGACACTAACCCTGTGCCTCACACATGATCTTGTGTCTCACACAAAACCCTGTGGCGAGGGGATTTATCCCCGATGGGTCGCGAAGCGGCCCCTGCTTCTTATGTCAAAGAAGTCTGGGACTGCTTTGCAGTCCATCGGGTATAAATTCTTCACCACAAGTTATGTGTTCCCCCATCAATCCTCATGCAACATCCCGGAACTGTACTGATTCAAACTACTGCCAATACTGTTCCCGCCAAACTTCAACGTCGTCGCATTATTGCGCCCATCCGGCGACTGACAATCAGTAGAAAAACAACTGGTCGTGGTCAACCCACCCGCCCCCGAACAAGCACTCAGAACCGACACAACAGCGGCAACCAACAGCACTTTGGCAACATTCAGGCGCATGGCACGATTCCCCTCGGGATGAAAAACGACGATCTTGTGCCAACATCCTAGGCCCGCCCCGCACGCATTTACATGAAACTTTGCCGATCGACAGCAGCGGTTCAGAATCGACCCTCCGCCCGACAAGGACATCCCCATGCAATTCCTCCTCCTCACCGACGCCAGCCCCGCCATTCAGGCCGATGTCCGCACCCTGCGCAACCAGCCGGACGTGCGCAAATACATGTACACCTCGCACGAAATCAGCGAACAGGAACATGCCAATTGGTTGGCCTCATTGCAGGGCAACGCGCGGCAGCAAGTGTTTGTGGTGATCAAGGATGAGCAAGCGGTTGGGGTTGTTTCGTTGAACGCGATCAATGATCTGCAGAAAACAGCGGATTGGGCGTTTTATCTGGATGTCGGATTGCAGGGTAAAGGGCTGGGCAGTGTGGTGGAGTTCTGGATGCTCGATTACGCATTTGGTGTCGCAGGTCTGGAGAAGCTGAATTGCGAAGTGCTGGCGATGAACTCGGCGGTGGTGAAGATGCATCAGAAGTTCGGCTTTGAGGTGGAAGGTGTTCGGCGACAGAACATCCTGCGCGATGGCGCTCGGATCGACGTTGTCCTGCTGGGAATCACCAAAGAGGAATGGCAAAACAAGCGTCCAGCGCTGGCGCCGGTGATTGACCGAATCAGCGCCGTTTAACGCCGGGAGCCGGATTTTGAAACGTGAACTGAGCCCGGACGATCTATACAAAATCAGAGAGGCGTTGTCGTGGATCTTTGTCGACACCGCAGTTGAATTTGCCTACATCGCCAGACAAGTCGAAGGCTACGATCCGGAACAGATCAAAGAGATTTTATATTCGGAAGTTGCCGTTGTCTGCGCCGGGAATCTGGAATGCGTACTTCCGCCAATCTGGACAGGTTTCGAACCCGACTCGTTAAACCGGGACATCGAACAGATGCTGCTCGCAAACAAGAACAACTGGATTCGGCGACAACTGCATAAGTTGCACACCGCCCGGTTGCGATATAGCTATAGAGAAGCCTGGGAAGAGCTTTCCGCTCACCTCAAACAATCGAACTGACTCCCTCTGTGGCACCGGAACCCCGTCGCCACAGAGGGATGTGCTTTACACCTTCACTTCAACGTTATCCAACGCCTGATTCACCGCCAACTCCCCTAACATCACCACCTGCGCAATACCCAGCGCGGTTTTGCGATGCGAGGAACCTAGCGCAGCGGCAAAGTTGATGAGCATTTCAGAGGCTGAGCCCAACGTTTCACTGGCGTTCGCCAACAGGGATTCGGTGTCGTACTTCGGATTGGCGAGGTACATGCGCTCAGGTTGGTTGGTACTGGCCATGATGCGGTCGGCGGGCAACAGGTAATGATCAAGCGCGCGTTCGGCGGCTTCGTGTAGTTTTTTTGAATCGAGGGATTCGTAGGGGGATGCGGGATCGGTTGGGGGTGGATTTGGTGTTGGTTTGATCATCGATGGAACCTCTAGCGCGATTACTAAAAGAAGCCATCACCCTCGCTACCAAACGAAGGGTGGCGGCCATACGCGGGTTGGTAGACCGGTCGCACTAGAACCCGGCGCCCACGAATGGGCCCCACGCATGACCACCATGAAATCCGAGTCCTGGGACAGCGACTGAATCAGGTGATGCAATGCATCTAGACACGAAGCGGGCTACCAAACCCGATCACTGGTTTTCAGTGACCTAAGGACGATAGAACCTGCAGTCTAGACGCACAAGCCGGCGGATTCTGTCTTACGTGTAGGGGATGGCGCAAGGGGTTGTAGGCAACAGCTTGCAACGGGAAACATCCATTAAACGGAATCAAAATCGCCGTTTAAATCGTCGACAGCTCATCACATAATCAGTAGACAAGTAGTCAGATCGTTTTCCAAAAATCGCCGCGCGCGTCCGGTCAAATACCTCGAACAACCGCTCGTAAGAGTCGACTCAGCCCCAATAGCACAATACTGATAAACTCCCCACCTCCCAGCCCCACCCAATCCAGAATCGCCAATGTCCCCTATCACCGCAGCACCTGCCCCACTCTCCCGCCGCTTCTCCGTCGCCCCGATGATGGATTGGACCGATAGGCATTGCAGATACTTCCTACGCCTCCTGTCGAAGAACGCCCTGCTCTACACCGAAATGGTCACCACCGGCGCTCTCCTCAACGGCGATCACGAACGCTTCCTCCGTCACAACGAAGCCGAGCATCCTTTGGCGTTGCAACTCGGCGGTAGTGTTCCCCTCGACCTGGCCGCCTGCGCACGCATGGCGCAAGAGCACGGTTACGACGAAGTAAATCTCAACGTCGGCTGCCCAAGCGATCGCGTACAGAACAACATGATCGGCGCCTGCCTGATGGGTCACCCACAGTTAGTGGCGGATTGCGTCAAGGCCATGCGTGACGCGGTATCGATTCCTGTCACGGTCAAGCACCGCATCGGCATCAATGGTCGCGACAGTTACGAAGAGCTGTGCGATTTCGTCGGCACCGTCCGCGATGCCGGGTGCACAAGTTTTACCGTGCATGCGCGGATTGCGATTCTGGAGGGGTTGTCACCGAAGGAGAATCGTGACATTCCGCCGTTGCGTTATGACGTGGCGGCGCAGTTGAAGGCGGATTTTCCGGAGTTGGAGATTGTGCTGAACGGCGGGATCAAGACGATGGAGGCTTGCCATGAGCATTTGCAGACGTTCGACGGCGTGATGTTGGGGCGTGAGGCTTATCACAATCCGTATGTGCTGGCGGAGGTGGATCAGCAGTTGTTCGGCAGTTCGGCGCCGGTGATCAGTCGGGCTGAGGCGTTGGCGCAATTGCGTCCTTATATAGCCGAGCATTTGGCGGCCGGCGGCGCGATGCATCACATCACGCGACATGTGCTGGGCCTGGGCACGGGGTTCCCGGGGGCGCGTAAATTCCGTCAGTTGTTGTCGGTGGATATTCACAAGGCCAAGGATCCGCTGGCGTTGCTGGATCAAGCCGCCGAGTTGCTTGAAGGGCGTTGATGCCCTCCCCCAGTTTCAACCAGGCGGTTTGATCCGCCTGGCTTGACTTTCACCCCGCCGCTGCCGCTGTCCAGTTCACCCAACCAAACGCCCAAGTCGCCAGAATCAGCAAACCAAACGCGATCCGATACCACGCGAACGCGGCATAGCTGTGGTTGGCAATAAACTTGAGCAGACCGCGCACGGCGATCATCGCGAAGATGAACGCGGTGACGAAGCCGAGCGCGAACACCGGCAGGTCGTTGGGCTGAAACAAGTCGCGGTATTTATAGCCGGAGTAAACGGCGGCGCCGACCATGGTTGGCATGGCGAGGAAGAACGAGAACTCGGTAGCGGCTTTGCGTGACAGGCCGAAGAGCAAGCCGCCGATGATGGTCGAGCCGGAACGCGAGGTGCCGGGAATCATCGCCAGGCACTGTACGAAACCGACCTTGAGCGCGTCAGACCAGCGCATGTCGTCGACGTGCTCGACGCTGAACACATGACTGCGTTGTTCGGCCCACAGCATCACCACGCCACCCACCACCAGCGCCACGGCGACGGTGATCGGGTTAAACAGGTAATGATGGATGGTGTCGGCGAACAGCACGCCGAGTACAACGGCGGGTAGAAAGGCGATCAGTAAGTTGACGGTGAAGCGTTGTGCATTGCGCTCAGTGGGCAGGCCTTTGATGATTTCGAAGATCTTCGGGCGGAACTCCCAGACCACGGCGAGGATGGCACCCAGTTGAATAATAATGTTGAACGCCATGGCGCGCTCACCACCAAAGTCGAGCAGGTCGGCGACGATGATCTGGTGGCCGGTACTTGAGATGGGCAAGAACTCGGTGAGGCCTTCAACCGCACCTAATATCAACACCTGGAAAAAAGTCCAGAAATCCATTAATCCTCCGTCAGAGCGCTCGGGAGAGCGACCGGGTAATAACACTCAGGGCTTGAGTATCTGCAATTAAACAATTGGCCAAAATGAAAGATCAAAAGATCGCAGCCTTCGGCAGCTCCTACATTTGAAATGCATTCCCCTGTAGGAGCTGCCGAAGGCTGCGATCTTTTGATCCCGAAAGAATAGGTCTAATGAAATGTCACACTCAAGCCATGTTAGTAATCGTCGGACGACGAACTACGCAGAAAATATTTAGGGGCTGAGTGGCAAAAAGTTAGTCCAGCCAATAAAGTGTGATGAATCTCACATTCATGCAGATGGCTAAACAATGGCAATTGGACATTAACAAAGCGATGGCCAGCGATTCAAAATAGTGGCACCATTGCATATCGCCACCATCTAAGCGCTAGTTCACCTATCTGACAAAATCAACTAAAAGCTTGAAAAGCTTAATTATTGTTAGAAAACTCGGGAGCCACGTCTAAAAAGCGCGTGAATGTTACCAATTGTCAGTCACAGATGAGAACCGGTGCTTTAACATCCCGATGTCAGCACTTAATTCGAGTCAATGCATGATGCTCTCTGGGAACTTAGCGACTAGAAGTCCGCGCCCGCAAAACGACGACCCCGGTGTTCTCACTTTGGGTCGAACCCGTGGCGTGGCCGAACATTTTAGAACGCTGGTGGCCAGGCATGTGCGTAGCGATATGGCACTAGAGGTCGATGCGTACACTCGTTCATTTCAGCAGAATGATTATTCTGGGTATCGCGCCATTTTCCTGGTCATCGACAGCCCTCAAGCCCTCGAAGACAATCTTGCGCTGGTGCAAAGCGTTCGCAGCGATAACTTGAAACCGATCATTTGCGCAGTGATCACTGGGCGCGGCGCCTTCAACAAGATCAAGTATTTTCTGGCCGGCGCTGACTTTTGTATCAAACTCAATACCCTTTCTGAGGACAGCGTCGAGTTGCTTGCCGAGTTCTTCAACAGTGAAGAGTGGCAACGCGATATCAATCTGACACTCGACCCGACGCGCATTTGCCTGATGGGCTCCCGCCAGAAACTTGATATCTCGTTTGCCGAAATGAAGATCCTCGAAGCCTTTGCGCAAACTCATAACCACATTCTGAGCCATGATGAAATTGCCAACATCATGGGCCTCAATCCCAATTTCTACGACCCTCGAGCGCTGGAGAAATCGATCAGCCGCTTGCGTGGAAAAATCAAGGACATGTATGGTACCAACGCGATTCAGAGCATCCGCGGCCATGGCTATCGCCTGCTGCGGGGTCTGATATCGACTGCCTGATTCAATGGCAGCCATCCCTTTTGCATACGTACGAAGGATCGTCCCATGCAACGCTATCGTTTTATCTGTACTGCACGCCTATTAGAAATCAAGCGACTGAATGAGCGCGACAACACTAACCATAACAATAACTCCATAACATAGCAGCAGATCGAGTGGAACTTATCGAGGGCCATCATTGGGCCCAGACCCTGCCTATCGATTACTTCCGAGGAAGTCATTGCTCGCCTGCCGATTGACCCTTTTTAGCCAATTTTGGTGTGTATTCAGGAGAGAGACATGGAAACTAGTACAACCCTCCCAAGAAAATATTTTGTTGTCGTGACTAATAGCACAACGTCGCAACGTGAACTGGAAAGCATTTTGTCCAGTGAACGCTTCAATTCATTTGGCACGTCTCAGGCACAAATGTTTATTGAAGGTTCAGCTTCGCCCTCTTCCGCCCCGACCGTGATGGAGTTCACATACCCAAGCGTTAGTCGAAAGAACGTCGCACGCACGATTGAATATGACACCCAGAAAATCATCGCCACCCTCGAATCCGAATGGCGAGCCGCGCAAATCGCTAATCCCTTTCAGAGCAATCCATCGGTAACCGGCGAGCTAATTCCCGCCAATGCTGACGATACGCCTGGCAACGAAACCTGGCATCTGGACAACGATCAAGGCGCACTGGTCAAAGACGATGTCGAGATCAGTCTCACCGGACTTGAAACGGCACTGGTCAAAAAAATGCTCAGCCATGAAGAACGGGTTGTCAGTCGAGACGAGTTGATTCTGAGCATCGGCCGAGAGCCGGAGCAATATCGCGGACTGGAGATGTGCCTGAGCCGCCTGCAAGACAAGTTCAAAATGGCCAGTAAGGGTGAACGACTGTTCCGTGCCGTCAGAAACCGTGGCTATTGCCTCATCCAGGAAGTCGTCGCCTAAACACAGCCGACCGCCCAGACCAGATAAACAGATAAAAGTGCGATTACAAAAACAACAAGAGCACTCTGTTTGGTTTCAACTCCCTCCTTTAATTAACACTCCCTGCCTCCACCCCTCCAACAGTAACAAATACGACATCCTTTATTCATCCCCTGCTATTCGACCTTTTCTAACAATCAGCTTTTAAACATTGAAAAGTTGGCACTGTGCCATCTTGTTAGAACTCGTCAGACACCCTTATCGCCAATAACTTAGTCTATTGACTGACGACAGTTCGACCTATCGGCGTTGTTACCTCAGGACACTCGCTACAACAAAAACAATAAGCCTGTTTAACAACTCGGATTTCAACTGTTGAAACCTGAATGGACGTCTTTTGGGGATATCGTATGGATCTTTCTCTTAGTATTAATCGAAGCACGGGCCTCAAGGGACTGACCTTTTGGGGCCAATGGGCGCTGGCGCAGGGCTTCGTTGTAACGCTGTTGTTCGTACTGGCTGAACAGCACACTGGAAGCGTCGCGTTCTATTACCGGATGTGCGCAACCCTGGCGGTTTTGGCTTCGGTGCCGGCTTATACGTTTAGCGGTGTTTATCGCAAACGCGACAATTACCTGACCGGGTTGGGTCGGTTGTTCATGGGTTGGTCGATGACCATGGCGGCGCTGGCCTGCATTGCGTTTGTCTGCCAGGCCGATGAGTTGTTTTCGCGGCAGGTGATTCTGAGCTGGGCGGTGTACGGCTTCCTCGGCCAGGCGTTTTTGTACGCACCGCTACACGCGTTTTCGAAGTACTACCAGCGCTCGCGTAAAAGTGAGCACAAGACGCTGATCGTCGGCACTGGCGAACTGGCGCTGGGCTTGGCGAAGAAACTCAGCCTCTCGGAAAACCTGCCGCTGGTGGGACTGGTGAGCAACGGCACCCTGCCCGCTCTGGCCTCGGATGCACCGCGCGTCGTTGGCGCTCAGGAGCAGTTGCTGGAGCTGATCGAAGCACACGATATCCGCCGTTTGTACATCACGCTGCCGCTGTGCGAAGCGGCGCAGATCGAGGCGATGTATGTCGATTTGCTCGGCGCCAACGTTGATGTGGTGTGGGTGCCGGATCTGAACGCGCTGACGCTGCTCAATCACTCGGTGAAAGTCGTGGATGGTTTGCCAGCGATCTACTTGAACGAGAGCCCGCTGACCAGTCGCCCTACCGCTGCGTTGAGCAAAAGTCTGGTTGAAAAAACCGTGGCGTTGCTGGCGATCATCGCGTTGAGCCCGATCCTGCTGATCATCGCTCTGGCGGTAAAGCTCAACTCGCCGGGGCCGGTGTTTTTCAAACAGGATCGTCATGGCTGGAACGGCAAGGTGATCAAGGTCTGGAAATTCCGCTCGATGAGCGTGCACGACGACCGCGAAGTGAAACAGGCCAGCCGTAACGACTCGCGCATTACTGCGGTTGGACGCTTTATCCGTCGCACCTCGCTGGATGAATTGCCGCAGCTGTTCAACGTGCTGCAAGGGCATATGGCACTGGTCGGGCCGCGTCCACATGCAGTGGCGCACAACCACTTCTACTCGGGGAAAATCCTCGCGTACATGGCACGTCACCGGATTAAACCGGGGATCACCGGGCTCGCACAAATCAGCGGTTGCCGGGGCGAGACGGACACGATCGACAAAATGCAGAAGCGTGTGGAGATTGACCTGCAGTACATCAACAGTTGGTCGTTGTGGCTGGATCTGAAGATCCTGGTGAAGACACCGTTTACGCTGTTGTCGAAGGATATTTACTGAGGCCGGTTGCGCAAATGCACGGGGACGAAAGTCCCCTTTTTTGTGCCTGGGATTTGGGTTGGGATAGGGATTTTTGCGGCGGCACACAACCCTTGTAGGAGCCGAGCTTGCTCGCGAAGGCGGTGGGCCAAGCAACATTGATGTTGAATGTGCCGACGCCTTCGCGAGCAAGCTCACTCCTACAGGGGATGAGTGCTCGGCCCAAGATAGGTGGCGTGGCACATGCCCTTGTAGGAGCAGAGCTTGCTCGCGAAAGCGGTGGGTCAGGCAACATCAATGTTGAATGTGCCGACGCTATCGCGAGCAGGCTCACTCCTACAGGGGATTTGTGTTGATCACTGGATAGTGGGAATGCCACAAATCATTGTAGGAGCAGAGCTTGCTCGCGAAAGCGGTGGGTCAGGCAACATCAATGTTGAATGTGCCGACGCTATCGCGAGCAGGCTCACTCCTACAGGGGATTTGTGTTGATCACTGGATAGTGGGAATGC
>NZ_JASCPK010000012.1:0-73441 GCF_029959385.1 Pseudomonas sp. PS01303 | reverse complement strand
TGTTGGAGGGAGCCGGCTCGCGATTGCTATGAATCAGGCGCCATCAATATCAACTGACCGACCGCCATCGCGAGCAGGCTCACTCCTACAGGTTTCTCATCGTTTATTCGGGCGATTTATATGCGTATCAAAGTCCACTGTCAGAACCGCATCGGCATTCTGCGCGACATCCTCAACCTGCTCGTGGCCTACGGGATCAACGTCGCGCGAGGCGAGGTCGGTGGTGAGCATGGCAACGCGATCTACTTGCACTGCCCGAACCTGATCAACATCCAGTTCCAGGCCCTGCGCCCGAAATTCGAGGCGATTGCCGGGGTGTTCGGCGTCAAGCGCGTCGGGCTGATGCCAAGCGAGCGGCGGCACATGGAATTGAACGCGTTGCTCGGCGCGCTGGAGTTTCCAGTGCTGTCGATCGACATGGGCGGTTCGATTGTCGCGGCCAACCGCGCGGCGGCGCAGTTGCTCGGTGTGCGCGTCGATGAAGTGCCGGGGATTCCGTTGTCGCGCTACGCCGAAGACTTCGATTTGCCGGAACTGGTGCGCGCCAACAAGTCGCGAATCAACGGCATGCGCGTGAAGGTCAAGGGCGACGTGTTTCTCGCCGACATCGCGCCGCTGCAATCGGAACACGACGACAGCGAAGCCATGGCTGGCGCGGTACTCACGTTGCACCGCGCCGACCGTGTCGGCGAGCGTATCTACAACGTACGCAAACAAGAACTGCGTGGCTTCGACAGCATCTTCCAGAGCTCGAAAGTGATGGCGGCGGTGGTGCGTGAGGCACGACGCATGGCGCCCCTCGACGCACCGCTATTGATTGAAGGCGAAACCGGTACCGGCAAGGAATTGCTGGCGCGTGCCTGTCACCTCGCCAGTCCGCGCGGGCAATCGCCGCTGATGGCGCTTAACTGCGCGGGGTTGCCGGAGTCGATGGCCGAGACCGAGTTGTTCGGCTACGGCCCCGGCGCGTTCGAAGGTGCGCGTGCGGAAGGCAAACTTGGCCTGCTGGAATTGACCGCCGGCGGCACGCTGTTTCTCGACGGCGTTGGCGAAATGAGCCCGCGCCTTCAAGTGAAGCTGCTGCGCTTTCTCCAGGATGGTTGCTTCCGCCGGGTCGGCAGTGATGAAGAGGTTTATCTGGATGTGCGGGTGATCTGCGCGACGCAGGTCGACTTGTCCGAACTGTGCGCGCTCGGCGAATTTCGTCAGGATTTGTATCACCGCTTGAACGTGCTCTCGCTGCATATTCCGCCGTTGCGCGAATGCCTTGATGGGTTGACGCCGCTGGTTGAACACTTCCTCGATCAGGCCAGTCGGCAGATCGGTTGCCCGTTGCCGAAACTGGCACCGGCGGCGATGGATCGGCTCAGTCATTACCATTGGCCGGGCAATGTGCGGCAACTGGAGAACGTGTTGTTTCAGGCGGTTTCGTTGTGTGATGGCGGGACGGTGAAGGCTGAGCATATTCGCCTGCCGGATTACGGCGTGCGTCAGCCGCTTGGCGATTTTTCGCTGGAGGGCGGGCTGGACGAGATTGTTGGGCGCTTTGAAAAAGCGGTGCTGGAGCGGCTGTATTCAGAGCACCCGAGCAGTCGGCAGTTGGGTAAGCGGCTTGGGGTTTCGCACACGACGATTGCCAACAAATTGCGCGAATACGAAGTCGGCAAAGACTCGGGCAGCGCATGATCGTTCCCACGCTCTGCGTGGGAATGCAACCCGGGACGCTCCGCGTCCCAAAGCGGACGCAGAGCGTCCATTGAGGCATTCCCACGCGGAGCGTGGGAACGATCATGTGGGAGCTGCGGCACGCTGCGATCTTTTGAACTGTTGCCGCCAAGCGGCATAACACCGCCGGTTTTTCGACTTCGATACATTTCCCCAATCCTCTAAATCTCCCCCAAGTCCTTTGTTTACCGGGCCGCACGCCGCCAGAAAAAAGTTGGTCTGCAAATTGCTTATGGCTCAGCAGTACAGCAGTGGGCGGCAAACGTCCGGCATGCAGAGGAAAGAGTGTGGACAAGTACCTTTATGTGGCAATGACCGGTGCCAGCCAGAACGCGCTGGCGCAAAAGGCGCATGCCAACAACCTGGCGAACATCTCCACCAACGGTTTTCAGAAGGACCTGGAACAGGCCCGTTCGATGCCGGTGTTTGGTGACAGCTTTCCGGCGCGTGCGTTTGCCATGAGCGAACGGCCGGCCACTGACTTCTCGCCGGGCTCGCTGGTCGAGACCGGTCGCGACCTCGACGTCGCCGTGACCGGCAACGGTTTCATCGCCGTGCAGAACCCGAACGGTGGCGAAAGCTACGTGCGCACCGGCAGCCTCAACATCGATGCCCTCGGCGTATTGCGTGCCGGCAACGGCATGGCGGTGATGGGCAATGGCGGGCCGATTGCCGTGCCGCCCGAGCAGCAAGTCGAAGTCGGTGAAGACGGCACCATCAGTATTCGTGCGATGGGCGAAGGCCCGCGCGTCATGGCGGAGGTCGACCGGATCAAACTGGTCAACCCGGACATCAAGAACATGAACAAGGGCCTCGACGGCTCGATTTACACCAAGGACGGCCAGCCTGCGCCGGCCGATGCCAACGTCAAACTGGTCTCGGGTTTCCTGGAGTCGAGCAACGTCAACGCCGTCGAAGAGATGACCTCGGTGCTGGCCCTGGCCAAGCAGTTCGAGTTGCACGTCAAGATGATGAACACCGCCAAAGACGACGACCAGGCCATGGCTCGGGTCTTGCAGATCAGCTAATTATCAGAACGTCGCGCCGTAAAACAGGCGCACGAGGAGAATTGAATGCTTCCGGCTCTATGGGTTGCCAAAACCGGTCTGTCCGCCCAGGACACCAACCTGACCACCATCTCCAACAACCTGGCGAACGTGTCGACCACGGGTTTCAAACGTGACCGCGCCGAGTTCCAGGACTTGCTCTATCAGATCAAGCGTCAGCCAGGCGCCCAGTCGACTCAGGACAGCGAACTGCCGTCGGGTCTGCAATTGGGTACCGGTGTGCGCATCGTCGGCACGCAGAAAAACTTCACCGCCGGCAGCCTGCAAACCACCGAGCAGCCGCTGGACATGGCCATCGACGGCCGCGGCTTCTTCCAGATTCTGCAGCCGGACGGCACCACGTCTTACACCCGTGACGGTACCTTCCACCTCGACTCCAATGGCCAGATCGTCAACGCCAGCGGTTTCGCTCTGGAGCCAGCCATCGTTATCCCGAACAACGCGCAGAGCTTCACCGTCGGCGTTGACGGCACCGTGTCGATCACCGTTCCGGGTAACCCGGCCGCTCAGGTGATCGGCAACCTGCAAACCGCCGACTTCATCAACCCGGCCGGTCTGCAGGCGGTGGGCAACAACCTGTTCCTGGAAACCGCTGCTTCCGGCGCGCCGCAAATCGGCACCCCGGGCCTCAACGGTTTCGGCACCACGCTGCAGAACACCCTGGAAGGTTCCAACGTCAGCACCGTTGAAGAGATGGTCAACATGATCACCACTCAGCGCGCTTACGAGATGAACTCCAAGGTGATCTCCACCGCCGACCAGATGCTCTCGTTCGTAACGCAGAATCTGTAATCAGTCTATGAGGCGGCCATGAGGCTGCCTGCAACACCGTGAGGTAGGGTCATGAAACGCTTCGTATCTGTTTTGGCATTGGGTGGGGTCGTCTCGCTCGCGGGCTGTGTCGCACCGACGCCCAAGCCCAATGACCCTTATTACGCTCCGGTGTTGCCGCGTACGCCGTTGCCGGCGGCGGCCAACAATGGCTCGATCTATCAGGCCGGTTTCGAACAGAACCTGTACAGCGACCGCAAGGCGTTCCGGGTCGGTGACATCATCACCATCACCCTCAACGAGAAAACCCAGGCGAGCAAAAACGCCAACTCGCAAGTGGCCAAGAACAGCAAGACCGGCATCGGCCTGACCTCGCTGTTCGGCGGTAGCGGCGTGACCAACAACCCGTTGGGCGGTAACGATTTGAGTCTGGACGTTGGCTACAGCGGCGACCGCGCGACCAAGGGCGACAGCAAGGCTGCGCAGGGCAACACCCTGACCGGCTCCGTCACCGTGACCGTGGCCGACGTGCTGCCCAACGGCATCATCGCCGTGCGCGGCGAGAAGTGGATGACGCTGAACACCGGCGATGAGCTGGTGCGCATTGCAGGTCTGGTGCGTGCTGATGACATCGCCACCGACAACACCGTGTCGTCGACTCGCGTCGCCGATGCACGCATCACCTACTCGGGCACAGGCTCATTTGCCGATGCGAGTCAGCCAGGCTGGTTCGACCGTTTCTTCCTCAGCCCGCTGTTCCCTTTCTAGGTGGCTACGTTGAATCTGAAAAGCCTTATGGTGGCCGCGCTGTTGATGTCTGCGGCTTTCACTGCACACGCCGAACGGTTGAAAGACATCGCCAGCATTTCTGGCGTGCGTTCCAACCAGTTGATCGGCTACGGCCTGGTGGTCGGGCTTAACGGCACCGGTGACCAGACGACGCAGACCCCGTTCACCCTGCAGACCTTCAACAACATGCTCTCGCAGTTCGGCATCAAAGTGCCGCCGGGTTCGGGCAACGTGCAGTTGAAGAACGTCGCGGCGGTGTCGGTGAGTGCCGATCTGCCGGCGTTCGCCAAACCGGGTCAGCAGGTCGATATCACCGTGTCCTCAATCGGTAACTCCAAGAGCCTGCGCGGCGGCACGTTGTTGCTGACCCCGCTCAAGGGTATCGACGGCAACGTTTACGCCATCGCTCAGGGCAACCTGGTCGTCGGCGGTTTTGATGCGGAAGGTCGTGACGGTTCGAAGATCACCGTCAACGTTCCGTCGGCCGGTCGCATCCCCGGCGGTGCGTCGGTTGAGCGTTCGGTACCGAGTGGTTTCAACCAAGGCAACAGCCTGACCTTGAACCTCAACCGTTCCGACTTCACCACCGCCAAACGCATCGTCGACAAGATCAACGACATGCTCGGCCCTGGCGTGGCGCAAGCCATCGACGGCGGCTCGGTACGCGTCACTGCACCGCTCGATCCGAGCCAGCGCGTCGACTATCTGTCGATCCTCGAAAACCTTGAAGTCGATCCGGGTCAGGCGGTGGCGAAAGTCATCATCAACTCGCGCACCGGCACCATCGTCATCGGCCAGAACGTCAAAGTCTCGCCAGCCGCCGTGACCCACGGCAGCCTGACCGTGACCATCACCGAAGACCCGATCGTCAGCCAGCCAGGCCCGTTGTCCAACGGCCAGACCGCTGTAGTGCCACGCTCGCGGGTGAACGCCGAGCAAGAGGCCAAACCGATGTTCAAATTCGGCCCGGGCACCACCCTCGACGAGATCGTCCGTGCGGTGAACCAGGTCGGCGCGGCGCCGGGTGACTTGATGGCGATCCTCGAAGCACTGAAGCAGGCCGGCGCGTTGCAAGCCGACCTGATCGTGATCTGAGGCCGACCATCATGGATATGCGCAAAGGCAGTCTGGTTAGCAACGCCGATTCGGGTTCGTACTCTGACCTCAATCGTCTGAATCAGCTCAAGGTTGGCGACAAGGACAGCGACGGCAACATGCGCAAAGTCGCGCAGGAATTCGAGTCGCTGTTCATCGGTGAAATGCTCAAGTCGATGCGTTCGGCTACCGACACCCTCGGTCAGGACAATCCGCTGAACACCCCGGCGGCCAAGCAATATCAGGAAATGTCCGACCAGCAACTGGCGGTGTCCATGTCCCGCGAGGGCGGTGGTATCGGCCTGGCAGACGTGCTGCTGCGTCAAATGCAGAAGAACAAACCGATGGCGCCGGGTGAGGCTGCGGCCGCGTCCGCCGCCAAGCAGGAAGAAGCGCGGGCGAAAGCCGCTGGCGTGGTCACGCCGATTGCGGCGGGCACCACCGCGATCAACGGCCCGTTGTCGCGGGTCAATGGCGAGCGTCCGTTGTGGGCGTCGCGTTCCGGGCGTGTGTCGAGCACCGATACGTCGCACAGCAATGACATGGCGATGATCAACAAGCGTCGTCTGTCGTTGCCGCCGAAACTCACCGATCGTTTGCTCGCCGGTTTGGTGCCGTCGGCCACGACCGCGACCAGCGCATCCAATGCGTTGCCGCAAGCGACCGCGCCTGCCGCCATTACCGGTTCCGGCCCGCTGTACAACGGCGACTGGCTGGCCCGCGCCGAGAACGAAAAAGCCTCCGGCGGGCAGATGCAGGTCTACGGCCGCGCCATGGCGCAGATTCCGCTGGCACCGGCGAAAAAAGCCTTCAGCTCCGCCGACGAATTCGTCAACACCATGCTGCCGATGGCCAAGGAAGCTGCCGACCGTATCGGCGTCGATCCGCGTTATCTGGTGGCGCAAGCGGCACTGGAAACCGGTTGGGGCAAATCGGTCATGCGTGCGCAGGACGGCAGCAGCAGCCACAACCTGTTTGGCATCAAGGCGAGCAGCAACTGGCAGGGCGATTCGGCCCGCGCCATCACCAGCGAGTTCCGCAATGGCGCGATGGTCAAGGAGACGGCCGAGTTCCGTTCCTACGCCTCGTACAAGGACAGCTTCCACGATCTGGTGACTTTGCTGCAGAGCAATAATCGCTATCAAGATGTGCTGAAGTCGGCCGATAACCCAGAACAGTTTGTACGCGAGTTACAGAAGGCCGGTTACGCCACCGACCCGAACTACGCGACAAAGATTTCGCAAATTGCCAAGCAGATGAACAATCTTCAAAACTACGCTGCGGCGGGTGTATCCACCACGCCTTTATAAGGCACAAGGTATAAGGTCTGAACCATGAGTTTGCTCAATATCGGGATGTCGGGTCTGGCGTCGAGCCAATCCTCTTTGGCTACGACAGGCAACAACATTGCCAACGTCGACACCGCCGGTTACTCACGTCAGCAAACCGTGCAAGGCACCAAAGCCTCGCAGCAGTACGGCACTGTTTTTATCGGCACGGGCACGACCCTCGCCGACGTGCGTCGGGTCTACAACTCGTACCTCGAATCGCAGTTGCACACCGCGACCTCGCTGAACAGCGAAGCGGCGTCGTACCTCGCGCAGGCCACGCCGCTGGACTCGATTCTGTCTGACACTAACACCGGTCTGACCGGCGTGTTGCAGAAGTTTTTCACCTCGATGCAAGGCGTGTCGACCTCGGCCACCGACGACACCTCGCGTCAGTCGGTATTGACCGGTGCGCAAGCGCTGAGCAGCCGCTTCAACGCCCTCGCCAAGCAACTGAATGACCAGAACACCACCATCAACGGCAGCCTCAGCGACATGACTGCCCAGGTGAATAAACTGGCCACGTCGATTGCCAACCTGAACCAGAAGATCGGTGAGATTTCCACCAGCGGCGGCGCGCCGAACGACCTGCTCGACAGTCGTAACGAAGCCGTGCGTCAGCTCTCCGAACTGACCGGTGCGCAGGTCGTTGAACGCGGCACCAGTTTCGACGTGTATGTCGGTAGCGGCCAGCCGCTGGTGATCGGCAACACCACCAACTCGCTGAGCATGGTTGCCAGCAAAGACGATCCGTCGCGCATGTCGATTCAGATGGATCGCGGTTCGAGCACCATCGACATCACTTCGGTGATCAGCGGTGGCGAGATCGGTGGTCTGCTGACGTATCGCAAAGACGTGCTCGACCCGTCGCTCAATGAGCTGGGCCGTGTGGCCTTGGTAGTCGCCGATCAGATCAACAGCCAGCAAGCGCAAGGCATCGACAAGAACGGTGACTTCGGCGCGGCGATTTTCAACAACATCAACAGTGCCGCATTGATCAGTCAGCGCAGTATCGCGCAGGCCGGCAACAGCAGCGGTTCGGGCAACCTTGATGTGACCATCAAGGACACCGGCAAGCTGACCACCAGCGATTATCAGGTGACGTTCACCAGCGCGACCGACTACAGCGTCAAGCGCTCCGACGGCACCGACCTCGGTACGTTCAGCACCACGACCAATCCGCCGCCGGTGATCGACGGTTTCACCCTCGCCCTCAACGGTGGTGCGTTGAGCGCCGGTGACAGCTTCAAGATCACCCCTACGCGTAATGCCGCCGCAAGCATTCAGACGGTGCTCAGCGATCCGAAGAAAATTGCCGCCGCGGGTGCGCTGACCGGTTCCGCCAGCGCCAACGGTCTGGGCACTTACACCCAGCCGACGCTGAGCGACACGATCAACATCTACAACCCGACTGCCCAGGCTGACATGCAGGCGGCGCTGAAGAATTCGACGCCGGTGAAACTGGTGTTCGGTGACGCCAGCGGCGGCAGTCAGTCGTACACGCTGGTCGACGCCAAGGGCCAGAACATCGGCACCGGCACCATCGTGCCTGGCCAGTCGAACACACTGAATCTGAAAGTCGGCGTCCTCGATGCCAACGGCAATCCAGTGATGGACACCTCCGTCACGCCGAACGTGCAGAAGACCTTCACCGTGCAAACCACGGTCGGCGGCACGCCGAAGTCCGGTGAAACCTTCACCATGAACCTCACCGGTGCGGCGTCTTCGGACAACCGCAACGCGCAAGCGCTGGTCGGTCTGCAAACCAAACAAACGGTCGACACCGGTTCGGCGAGCAAGGGCATCAGCCTGACCGACGCCTACAACAAACTGGTGACCAACGTCGGCACCAAGACTGCCCAAGGCAAGTCTGACAGCGCCGCGACCACGGCGATTCTGGATAACGCGCAAGGTGCGCGCGATTCGCTGTCCGGGGTCAACCTCGATGAAGAAACCGGCAACCTGGTCAAATATCAGCAGTACTACACAGCGTCTTCGCAGATCATCAAAGCTGCGCAGGAAACTTTCGCCACGCTGATCAACAGCCTTTAAGGAGTCGTAATTCATGCGCATTTCCACCGCCCAGTATTACGGCACGCAAGCGTCGGACTATCAGCGTAACTTCAACAAGGCTGTGGCCACCGCGAGCGAGGCGAGCAGCCTGCAGCGGATCAACACCGCGTCGGATGATCCGGTCGGTGCCGGCCGGTTGCTGCAACTGGGCCAGCAGGCTGCGTTGCTTGATCAGTACAACGGCAACATCAACAGCGCCAAGAATGCGTTGAACGTGCAGGAAACCACCCTCGATTCCATCACCACCGCGTTGCAGCGTGCCAAGGATCTTGGCCTGGCCGCGAACAACGGCACCGCGACCGACAAGGATCGCCAGGCGTACGCAGCAGAACTGGGGCAGATCCAGCAACAAGTGCTGGGCCTGATGAACTCCAAGGATGCCAACGGCAACTACATGTTCGCCGGTTCGAAAACCGACACCGCGCCGTATTCGCAAAACGCCGATGGTACCTTCACCTACAACGGTGACCAGACCACCATCAATCTGGGTATTGGCGACGGCATGACCGTCGGCACCAACACCACCGGTTGGGATGCTTTCCAGCAGACCATCAACAGTGCGCGCACCACCAGCCAGATGACCGCTCCGGCGGTGGATGATGGTCGCGTGGTGCTGTCCAACGGTACGGTCGGCACGGCCGCCACCTACAACAGCAAGTTCACCGGTGGTCAGCCTTACACCGTCAGCTTCCTGAGCAGCACGCAGCTGAAAATCACCGATGCGCTGGGCAACGACGTGACGTCTGAAGCCAGCCAGAACGGCGTGGTCAGCAACACCACCGGGGCCAACCAGACGGTCAACTTCCGTGGCGTCGATCTGAAGCTGAACATCAACCTGAAAACCGGTGACACCGACCCGGACGCCGTGATCGCCGGGCATACGTTCCAGTTGTCTTCGACCCCGGACTCGTTCACCACAACGCGCAGCCCGGGCAACCCGTCGACGTCGGTCATCACCGGTTCGAGCATCACCGATCAGGCCGCTTACACCGCCGCGTTCCCGCAAGGTGGCGCGGTGCTCAAGTTCACCAGCGCCACCGCGTTCGACCTGTATGCCGCGCCCGTCACGGCAGACAGCAAGCCAGTGTCCTCGGGCACCGTGTCGGGCAGCAGCGCGACCGCTGCGGGCGTGACGTTTGCGCTGGGTAACACGCCGGCGGCCGGCGATCAGTTTGCGATTCAGCCGAACAACCACCAGACCCAGAATATCCTCGACACGCTGGGTCAGATGGTCACCGCGCTGAACACGCCGATCGATGGTGATCCGGTGGCCAAGCAGAAATTCCAGGGGGCGATGGAAGCCGGGCTCGGCAACATCGACGCGGCGACTAACCAGATCGGCGCCGCCGTCACCTCGATCGGTGCGCGCGGTCAGTCGCTGGATATGCAGACCATCACCAACCAGAGCCTGAGCACCGCCAACTCGACGACTCAAGGCTCGATCCGCGATTCCGATCCGGCCGAAGTCATGACTCGCCTGACCTTGCAGCAGACCATGCTGCAGGCCGCGCAACTGGCGTTCAGCAAAATCTCTCAGTTGGGCCTGTTCAACAAGATCTGATGGTGGCGGGCGCGCAAGCGCCCGGTTGCCTGGTTTTAATGTCTTCTTTTGCGGTGTCAGAGGGCTCGCTGTTCCGGGCGGGTTCCCGCCGCTTGCGAGTCCGCCGTGAATTCACTTCCCCTTGTCAGCCTGGTCATTCCTGCCTTCAATCCGCGTTTTTTTGAACGGGCATTGAACAGCGCCGTCAGTCAGAGCTACGGCAACCTCGAAATCATTGTCTGCGATGACAGTCGTGGTGCAGATATCGAAGCGACCGTCAGTGCCGTTATCGAGCGCACGGGCGCGTCGATTCGCTATGTGCGCAATCCGCGCACGCTCGGCCTAGTGGGCAATTTGCAGGCGTGTCTGGAGCAGGCACGGGGCGACTTCATCAAGTTTCTGTGTGATGACGATCAGATGTTCTCCATCTGTATCGAGCATCAGGCGCAAGCGTTCATCGATCACTCGGACGTCAATCTGGTCTTGGCCCAGCGCCTGTTCTGGGATGCCGATGACCTGGCGTTGCCGTCGCGTCTGGAAAACACCCCGTTGTCACCCGTGAGCGGGTTGTTCAAGGGTGAGGATCTGTTGGCGATCTTCGAAAACTTTCCGGTCAACATTCTCGGTGGATTCAGCAATGCGCTGTTCCGCCGGGCCGATGTGCTGGAATGGCTGCCAGCGCTGACTCAGCCCGGGCATTGTTTTGTCGCCACGCTCGATTTTGCCTTGTACGTCTGCTTGCTGCGCCGTGGCAATGTGGTGGTGTCCAACCACGTGCTGAGCGTCGAGCGCTTATACCCTGAACGATTGAGCACGCAGCAAGCCATGCGCGATGCCGCCGCGGCCGAGCGGCAATGGTTGACGCAAATGCTCAAGGCCCGCAGCGGCGAATCCGCGCCAGCTCAGGGCTGGGTGCGTTATGTGCCGATGACCAAGGCTGGCGAGTCACCGCGCGTCTGGGAAGAGTTGCCGCTGAGCCGAACGCTGGGCACCAAGCAGACCACTCAGGATTGGCACGTCGGCATTACCAGTGTCAGTTTCGCTGAGCTGTATGCCCAATGGCTGGCCTGTCGCAGCCTGACCGAAGGCCAGCGTGTGCTGTTGCCGGATACGCTGGCGGCGTGGCCGCGCAGGCCGAAAATCGTCCCGTTGATCATCGACGAGCAGGGCAGTCGTTCAGCGCTGGAGCAGACGTTGCAATCGCTCGCGGCGCAGGAATATCCACCCGAATTGACGCTGGTGCTTTCCTCATCCTGCACCGAAGCGCAGATCGACGAACGCGTCGTGCGCATGCCGTTGCAGGAAAACTGGCAAGAGCAAATCAACGATCTCCTCGGGCAACTGGACGGCGCCGACTGGTTCTATCTGTTGCGTGCCGGCGATCGACTGGTGGTGCCGGCGTTGCTGGTGCTGGCTGAGCGAATTGCCCTGTCACCGGCGTTGACCTGTCTCTATAGCGATGAAGGCGGGCTGAACCGCGGTGAATCAACCGAGCCGGTGTTCAAACCGGACTTCAACCTCGATCTGATGCGCAGCTATCCCTATGTCGGCAGAGCGCTGGCCTTCGAGCGCGAGCGCTTCCTTGCACTGGGTGGGCTGGATGCGGTTCATGGCGAACTGGCCCCGCACGACGTCTTGTGGCGCATGGTCGAGAACGACGGCACGCAGGCGATCGGTCATGTCGCCGAAGTCTTGCTGGAGTCGGCATTCGATCTGGCCAAATGGCTGTCGCAATCGCAGATGGCCGAGTGCAATAGACAAGTGGTCAGCGCGCACCTTGATCGCCTGGGCATCGCTCACACGATCAGCCCCGGCGCGTCGGCATTGCTTAACCGGATCGAATATCAGCATGCGCATCAGCCGCTGGTGTCGATCGTCATCGTCAGCAAGGATCAGGCTGCCGCCGTGCAGCGTTGTGTTGAAAGCCTGCTGGAGAAAACCATCTACGGCCATTACGAATTGCTGCTGGTGAACAACGGCAGTGAAACGGCGGAAGCGCAGATCTGGTTTGACGGCATGGCGCAATTGGGCAGCGAGCGGATTCGTGTGCTCGACTGCCCGCAACAGGACAACATGGCCGCCGTGCGCAACGCCGCGATCAGCCAGGCGCGTGGCGAGTATGTGTTGCTGCTCAACCCTTATGCGGTGATTACCCAAGAGGATTGGCTGGCGCAAATGCTTCGGCACGGCCAGCGTCCGGAAGTCGGCGTGGTCGGCGCAAAACTGTTCAATCCTGACGGTCGGGTGCTGCATGCGGGGCTGATTCTCGGTCTGCACGGGCCCGTGGGCGTGCCGTTTTACGGTGAGTCATTGCAGGCGACGGGTTACATGTACCGCTTGCTGGCCACGCACAATCTGAGCGCCGTGGGCAGTGATTGCCTGCTGGTGCGCAAAACATTGTTCGAGGCCGTCGGCGGACTCGATGAACAGGATCTGGCGCAGTCGTTCAGCGAAGTGGATCTGTGCCTGCGCATCGGCCAGCAAGGCTATCTGGTGGCCTGGACACCGTATGCGCAACTGGCGCTGGGCGCGCAACCCGCCGTCAAGTCGCAAGAAAATGACGAGGCCCTGCGCGATCAGGAACGTGAGGTGTTCTACAAGCGCTGGTTGCCGATCGTGGCGCGCGACCCGGCGTACAACGCCAACCTGTCGCTGAACGGTTTGGGCGGTTCGAGCTTCAGCCTCGACCCGGGTCTGCGTACGGGCTGGAGTCCGTTCTCCCAGCCGCAATTACCGAAAATTCTCGCGTTACCAGTCAACGCTTCGGCCATCGGTCACTACCGGGTGACGCAGCCGTTGATTGAGCTGGAAGCCGCCGGCCGTGCGCTGGGGCGTATTCACTACAACTTGCCGACAATCATCGAAGTCGAACGGCAGTCACCCGATGTGATCATTTTGCAGGGGCGCTATGCCGAAGCGCCGATCAATGAAATTCCGATTCTGCAAAAGTACTCGAGTGCGCGACGCATCTATGAGCTCGACGACTACGTGATCGATGTGCCGCATCGCAACGCGCACATCCGTAACATGCCAAACAAGGACGAGATGGAAAAACTCGTGCGCCGTGCCATCGGCATGTGTGACCGGGTCGTGGTGTCCACCGCGCCACTGGGTAACGCATTGTCCTCGATGCACCACGATATCCGCGTGGTGCCGAACATGTTGGCCAAGCACCTGTGGAGCGATCTGCGCAGCCAGCGTCGTACCTCGAAAAAACCTCGCGTGGGTTGGGGGGGCGGCACCAGTCACCACGGTGATCTGGCGGTGATCGCCGATGTCGTGCGTGAACTGGCCAGCGAAGTCGACTGGGTATTCTTCGGTATGTGTCCGGATGACTTGCGTCCGTACATGCACGAGTTCCATGGTGTGATCGGCCTCGACGTGTACCCGGCGAAACTGGCCAGCCTCAACCTCGATCTGGCGTTGGCGCCGCTGGAGTTCCACATTTTCAACGACTGCAAGAGCAACCTGCGCTTGCTGGAATACGGCGCCTGCGGTTACCCGGTGATCTGCACCGACACCGAGGCCTATCGCGGCTACCTGCCGTGCACGCGGATCAAGACCAACACCACCGATGAATGGCTGCAAGCAATCCGCATGCACCTGGCCGACCCGGACGCCAGCTACCGCATGGGCGATGAATTGCGTGAAGTGGTGCTGCGTGATTACGTACTGCGCGGCGATAACTTGCGCTACTGGGAAAATGGCTGGCTGGCCGATTGAGCCCATTCTGCGGTCAATCGACAGATTGAATAAGGGCCGCCTGATCATCCTTGATCAGGCGGCCCTTTTTTGCATTCGAAGCCCGCTGTTCTGCGGATCTCATCTGACTGATCGCGCGCTCATGGAGCTGGCGCGTTTCCTGCAAGTACCCCTCAAATCGCCATAAAACGAGCGCTCGCGGTCACGTCCGCTGCGCTCGCAACGGCAGAAAGGTTTAGCCAGAAGGCCCGCCGCTCAACCAAGCGACGCGCAGCCCTGTGACGAGCAAGAGGGGAGACGATGAAGGCAGTAATTTTGGCGGGTGGCCTGGGCACGCGCATCAGTGAAGAGTCGCACCTCAAGCCAAAACCGATGATCGAGATCGGTGGCAAGCCAATTCTCTGGCACATCATGAAGCAGTATTCCGCCCACGGGATTCATGACTTTGTGATCTGCCTTGGCTACAAGGGCTACGCGATCAAAGACTTCTTCGCCAACTACTTCCTGCACACCTCCGACGTGACGTTCGACATGCGCGAAAACCGCATGGACGTGCACCAGAATTACAGCGAGCCATGGCGCGTGACGCTGATCGACACGGGTGAAGAAACCATGACCGGTGGCCGTCTGCGCCGCGCTGCACGCTACGTGGAAAACGAAGAAGCTTTTTGCTTTACCTACGGCGACGGCGTTTCTGACTTGAACATCAGCGCTCTGGTCGACTTCCACCTGACCCACGGCAAACAAGCCACGGTGACCGCCGTGCAACCGCCGGGACGCTATGGTGCGCTGGATCGTGACGGCGATCGCGTGCTCGGTTTCACCGAAAAGCCACGCGGCGACGGTGGCTGGATCAACGGCGGCTTTTTCGTCCTGTCGCCCAAGGTTCTGCCGCTGATCAGCGGTGACGACACGTCGTGGGAATCCGGCCCGCTGGACGGTCTCGCCGAGCGCGGTGAACTGATGGCGTACCAGCACGACGGTTTCTGGCAGCCGATGGACACCTTGCGCGACAAGAACCATCTCGAAGCCTTGTGGCAAAGCGGGGAGGCCCCATGGAAGCAATGGGACTGAGTGCGGATTTCTGGCGCGGTAAACGCGTTCTTGTCACCGGGCATACCGGTTTCAAGGGCAGTTGGCTGACCCTGTGGCTGCAAAGCCTTGGCGCCGAGGTCAGCGGTTTTGCCCTCGATCCGTCGACCGAACCGAGCCTGTTCGAACTGGCGCGCGTACACGAAGGCATCAACGATCAGCGCGGTGATTTGCGCGATCTCGGCGCACTGCTGGAGATCATCGCCGACACCGAGCCGGAAATCGTTTTGCACCTCGCCGCACAGCCGTTGGTGCGTGAAGGCTATCGCGATTCGCTCGGTACTTATTCCAGCAACGTGATGGGCACGCTCAACCTGCTCGAAGCGATTCGTCAGGTCGGTTGCGTGCGCGCCTGTGTGCTGGTGACCACCGACAAGGTCTACGCCAACAAGGAATGGCTGTGGCCGTACCGTGAAGACGAAGCCCTTGGTGGCCACGATCCTTACAGCAGCAGCAAAGCCTGTTGCGAGTTGTTGGCGCAGTCTTACGCCGCGTCGTTTTTCCCGGCGGACAAGTACGCCGAGCATGGTCTGGCCCTCGCCACGGCGCGCGCCGGCAACGTGTTGGGCGGCGGTGATTTCGCCCCTGAGCGATTGATTCCCGATGTACTGAAAGCCTGGTCGGCGGATGAGCCAGTGACCTTGCGTTACCCGCAAGCCGTGCGCCCATGGCAGCACGCGCTGGAGCCGCTGGCCGGTTATCTGCAATTGGCCGCTGGGCTCTACGAGCAAGGCCCGGAATACGCCGGCGCATGGAATTTCGGCCCCGGCGAGGCGGACATGTGCAGCGTCGGCGAAGTGGTTGAACTGCTCGCCAGTCGCTGGCCGCAAGCGCGGGGTTTGCGCATCGAACCGAGTGAATTGCACGAGGCCGGTCTGTTGCGTCTGGACAGCAGTCGCGCGCGGCAACTGCTCGGTTGGCAGCCGCGCTGGACGTTGCAACAGTGTCTGACGCAAACCCTCGACTGGCATCTGGCGTGGCAGAACGGCGATGACATGCGCGCCGTGACCCTCGGCCAATTGAACCTGTACCGAGGCGCGTTGTGAGCGAGTTTTCCCTGAAGGCGTTGCCGCTGGCCGGACTGTTCAGCGTCCAGCACAAGCGCTTCGAAGATCAGCGCGGGCACTTCGCGCGGTTGTTTTGCGAAGGCAGCCTGAGCGCGTTTGGCGCTGAGTTTCATATCCGCCAGATCAACCATTCCTGCACTCGCGAGAAGGGCAGCGTGCGCGGTTTGCATTATCAGAATGCCAACGCGCCGGAAGCCAAACTCATCACTTGCCTGCGCGGTGAAGTGTGGGATGTGGCGGTGGATTTGCGCCCCGATTCAGAAACGTTTTTGCACTGGCACGCCGAGCACCTCAAGGCTGGCGATGGTCGCGGTCTGCTGATTCCTGCCGGGTTCGCCCACGGTTTTCAGACGCTGACTGAGGATGCTGAATTGCTTTACCTGCACAGCGCCGATTACGCGCCGGAGCACGAGGGCGGTTTGTCGGTGAACGACCCACGGCTGGCGATTGCCTGGCCGTTGCCTGTCAATAATTTGTCAGCGCGCGATTCCAGCCATCCTGCGCTCGATCAACACTTCGCTGGAGTGCGTCTATGAACTGCCGTGGGTGCGCCGCACCGCTGAGCCTGCCGTTGATCGACCTCGGCACCTCGCCACCGTCGAACGCTTATGTGCACGCTGATCGCCTGGAACAGGCCGAGCAATGGGTACCGTTGAAGGTCGCCGTGTGTCAGCAATGCTGGCTGGTACAGACCGAGGATTACACCCGCGCCGACAGCCTGTTCGACGCTGAGTACGCCTACTTCAGTTCGTTTTCCAGCACCTGGCTGGCGCACGCCGAGCGTTACGTTGCCGAGATGGTCGAGCGCTTTGGCCTGACCGCTGACAGCCGCGTGGTGGAAATCGCTGCCAACGACGGCTACCTGCTGCAATACGTCGCCGCGCGTGGCATTCCGTGCCTTGGCGTTGAGCCGACCCGCAGCACCGCGCAAGCTGCACGAGAAAAAGCTCTGGAGATTCGCGAACTGTTCTTCGGTCGCGACACCGCTGCGCAGTTGAACAGCGAAGGCTGGGGTGCCGACTTGATGGCGGCCAATAACGTGCTCGCGCACGTGCCGGACATCAATGATTTCCTCGCTGGTTTCGCCACGCTGCTCAAGCCGAGCGGCGTTGCTACCTTCGAATTCCCGCAACTGCTGACGCTGATGGCCGGCGCGCAGTTCGACACGCTGTATCACGAACACTATTCCTACCTGTCGCTGACCGCCGTGCAGACACTGTGCGAGCGCAACGGTCTGCAAGTGTTCGACGTCAGCCAACTGAACACCCACGGCGGATCTCTGCGCGTGTTCGTCCAGCGCAAGGACAGCGAACGTCGCCCCGTACAACCCGCAGTGCAGCAGCAGTTGCAGGCCGAACTCGATGCCGGGGTCAAAACCGCCGAGTACTACGCGACCCTCGCGCCCGCCGCTGAACGCATCAAACATGAACTGCTGCGCTTTCTGTTGCAGGCCAAGGCCGACGGCAAACGCGTGGTTGGTTACGGCGCGGCGGCCAAGGGCAACACGCTGCTCAACTACGCCGGGGTCAAACCCGACTTGCTCGCCTGGGTGGCTGATGCCAATCCGCACAAGCAGGGCAAGTTTTTGCCCGGCAGCCGCATTCCGATTGTTGCGCCGGAACGCATTGAAATCGAGAAGCCGGATTACGTGCTGGTGCTGCCGTGGAACCTGCTGGACGAGATCACCCAGGCGTTTGCCGGCATCCGTGCCTGGGACGGTCGTTTTGTCATTGCCATTCCTGAGTTGATCATCCGATGAGCCGAATTCACTACACCAAACCGAGTGTGGGCGAGCTCGAAGCCCAGTACGTGCTCGACGCCGTGCAGAATGGCTGGGGCGAGCGCTGCTACGAATACATCAACCGTTTCGAAAAAGCCTTCGCCGAGCACATGGGCGTGCCGTATGCGATCGCCACGTCGAGCTGCACCGGCGCCTTGCACATGGGCATGGCCGCGTTGAATGTCGGGGTTGGCGACGAGGTCATCCTCGCGAACACCAACTGGATCGCCTCGGCGGCACCGATCACTTATCTGGGTGCGACCCCGGTGTTCGTCGACGTCTTGCCGGACAGTTGGTGCCTCGACCCAGAACAGGTTCGCCGCGCCATCACCCCGCGCACCAAAGCGATTCTGGCGGTGCACATCTACGGCAACCTTTGCGACATGGACGCGTTACTGGCGATCGGCCGCGAGTTCAACTTGCCGGTCATTGAAGACGCCGCTGAAGCCATCGGCTCGCAATGGCGCGGTGCGCCGGCGGGTTCGCTGGGTGCGTTCGGGGCGTTCTCGTTTCATGGCACCAAGACCATGACCACCGGCGAGGGCGGTATTTTCGTCTGCTCCGATAAAGCCTTGTACGAGCGCGTGCTGACCTTGTCAAACCACGGTCGCGTGGCCGCCAGTACGCGGCAATTCTGGCCGGATTTCGTCGGCTACAAATACAAGATGAGCAATGTGCAAGCCGCCATCGGTTGCGCGCAAATCGAGCGTGTCGACGCATTGATTCAGCGCAAACGCGCGATCTTCGACAACTACGCGCAGGCCCTCGCATCACTGCCGGGCGTGTCGATGAACCCGCAACCGGCGCACGCGCAAAACGGTTACTGGATGCCGACGGTGGTGTTCGACGAAGCCACCGGCATTACCCGGGAAACGCTGATCGCTGCGTTCCAGGCCGCGAATATCGACGCGCGGGTGTTCTTCTGGCCGTTGTCGGAATTGCCGATGTTCTGCGATGTGCCTGTGCATACGCCGGTGGCGTTTTCGTTGCCGGGCCGTGCAATCAACTTGCCGAGCTACCACGACATGACCGACGCCGATCAGCGCCGGGTCATTGATGTGGTGCGCACTGTTCTTGAGGGAAAACTGTGAAGGTCTATCTACTGGGCGCCGCCAATCCGGAAACCCTGCGCATGATTCAGGCCATTCAACGCGCGGTGCCGAATCAGCAGTTTTTCTTCCTCGACAACGATCCTGCGAAGCAAGGCACGCTGTTTTACGGCTTGCCAGTGGTCGGCGGAATTGATCGCGTGGCGGAGCTCAAGGGCGACGACGTGCGCTTCGTCAACCTGATCACCGGCAGCACCACCACGCGCTATCAGACCACCTGCAGCATCGTCGAAGCCGGCGGCCAGTTGGGCAACTTCATCCACCCGTCGATCGACCTGACGATGACGCGTATGGGCGTCGGCAACTACTTGCAGGAAGGCGTGCAGCTACAAGCCGAAGTGAGTATTGGCGACAACAGCAGCATTCACATGGGCGCCCTGATTGCCCATGAAAGCCATGTCGGCAACTCGGTGTTCATTGCTCACGGCGTCAGTGTCTCGGGTTGCTGCGAGATTGGCGACGGCACTTTTATCGGCACCAACGCGAGCATCCTGCCGCGTATCCGCATCGGTCGCTGGGCGACGATCGGCGCTGGCGCGGTGGTGACCAAAGACGTTCCGGATTACGCGGTCGTGGTCGGCAACCCCGGCAAAATCATCAAGACCAACCCTGATTCCTTTCAAGACGGCCGGGTTTTCAAATAATCCGTCGCTCACAAATTCTGGAGTGCGCAATGAATCCTCATGAGCAGTTTCGTGAAGAAGTAAAAGACAACATCGCCGGTCTGCAACAGGACAAGGCGCTGCAAGCCACCTCGCAGGACTGGATCAACGACACCGCCAAACACAAGTACACCTACAACTTCAGCTGGATGGGCCGGCCGATCATTCAGTTCCCGCAGGACATGATCGCCATGCAGGAAATCATCTGGGCGGTGCAGCCGGACATCATCGTCGAAACCGGTATCGCCCACGGCGGCTCGCTGGTGTTTTACGCCTCGATGCTGGAATTGATCGGCAAGGGTGAAGTGCTCGGCGTCGACATCGACATCCGTCAGCACAACCGTGAAGCAATCGAGAATCACCCGATGGCCAAACGCATTCAGATGATTCAGGGTTCGAGTATCGACCCGGCGATCGTTGCGCAAGTGCGTCAGCGGGTCGAAGGCAAGAAGGTTCTGGTGGTGCTCGATTCCAACCACACCCACGAATACGTGCTGGAAGAGTTGCGCGCCTATGCGCCGATGGCGTCGGTCGGCAGCTACTGCGTGGTCATGGACACCGTGGTCGAAGACATGCCGGCGGACGCCTTCCCGGATCGTCCTTGGGGCAAGGGTGACAATCCGAAAACCGCGGTGTGGGCTTACCTGGAAGAGAACCGTGATTTCGAGATTGATCAGGCCGTTCACGGCAAGTTGCTGATCACCGTGGCACCGGACGGCTACCTGCGTCGCGTTCGTTAATCGACAGACATCGTTGAGTTTTTTCGGCTACTCGCCGGTTGGGGAATTTTTATGCAAGGCACGAACACTTCTGAACATGGATTGGCACTCAACGAACAGTTGACTGTTGTGTTGATGACCCACGAGCGCCCGGCGTTTCTGCGACGCGCAGTGAAGTTCTACAGCAGCTTGCCTTGCAGGATTCTCGTCCTGGATTCCTCGGCCGAAGCGCTGGCGGGTCTCGCCGATGCTTACCCGAATGTCGATTACGAACATTTGCCGCAATACGGTTACTGGGGCATTCGCGCGAAGCTGGCCTATGGCGTGGATCAAGTGACGACGCCGCTGATGGTCTTTGCTGCCGACGATGACTTCCATGTGCACGATGCGCTGCACGAAGCCGTCGCGTTCATGCAGGCCAATCCGGACTACAGCTTCTGCCATGGCTACAGCATGATGTACCTGTCGCTGGCCAACAGCGTGAGCTACTACCGTCGCGATAAAAAAGTCTGTGAAGACTACGCGTCGGACACCGCTCAGGAACGCGTGCTCGAGTATCTGTATCAGTACCTGCCACCGTTTTACGCGGTTCAGCGCACCGCCAATCTGCAAGAGTGGTACCGCTTGCTGCCGCACGAAACCTCGTTTCAGTGGCAGGAAATTGGCCACACTTACTACCTTCTGGCGATGGGCAAGGCACGGATTCTGCCGATCCCGTATGTGGTGCGGGAGCTCAACTATGAGCATTCCGATCACAACACCGAGATTTACCATTCGCTGGCGTACACCGACGCGAAAAACGTCGCCGACCGTGAAGCCTTCGCCGGGTTTCTGGCCGGGCTGCCGACCCAGATCAAGCATGAGAATCCGCAACAGGCCAAACAGTCGGTCATGGACAGTTTCGAAGCCTTGGCCGACAGCCTGCGCAACCGCCGCTCACTGACCGCCGAGCTGATCATCGAGTCGAACTGGACTGATATCGAAGCCGGCCCGCAGCGGCGTTTTGGCCCGAAACAGTACGTCGAGATGCCGTTCTACAATCAGCCGTTCTTCGATCAACTGGCCTGGTACGAAATGCTCCTGCATTCGATGCCGGCCGGACGCACTCAATTGCAGAATCTGGAAGGCATCTGGGCGCGTCAGCGCAGCCTGATGCAGGCGCGCAACAACGATACCCCGGAAAGTGTGCTCGACCGTTTGTGGCAGGCGCACGACGCCAACATTTTCAATCGTCAGGTCATCGCTCGACTGATTCCCCAATTGCAATTGCTCGGCGAAGAGGAAGACGCGCAAAAACTGCGTGAGTGGTTCGCTCGCCTCGAAGCGGTGTCGCAGCAAGGCACGGATCAGGTCTTCGACAAGATGCTCACCGGTCGCTTGCTCGACTGGCTGGCGGCGCGTCAACCGAGTGCTGAACAATCGGCGGCCATTGCCCAGCACCTGGCCGCAAATGACGGCGGCCCGCAGTTTGGTATTTTCCTGCTGGATCTGGATAACGACATCGACCAATTGCAGGTCACGCTGGACAGCCTGCTGGAAGGTCACAGCAAAGCGTTCAAAGTCGTGGTGTTCACCACCGGAGAACCGCCGGCGGCGACCACGGCGCAGAACACGCTGCACTTTGTCCGCGTCACGCAAAGCAACTTCGTCGACAAGCTGAACCAAAGCGTCAATCAATCACCGTGTGACTGGCTGTTGCTGGCCGAAGCGGGCGACGAATTCACTTCCGGTGGTCTGCTGCGTGCAGGCCTGGAACTGCTCTCGGCCACTGAAGTGCGCGCCGTCGCTACCGACGAAATTCAGCGTACCGTCAGCGGTGCGTTGGTCGATGTATTCCGCCCGGGCGTCAATCTTGATTTGCTGCAAAGCGTCCCTGCACTGATGGCGCGTCACTGGCTGATCCGCCGCGACGTGCTGATTGAGGTGGGTGGTTACCAGCCTGACTTCAGCAAAGCGCTGGAATTTGATGTGCTGCTGCGCCTCATCGAGCAAGGTGGCCTTGGCGGTCTGGCACACCTCGACGAACCGCTGCTGATTGCGCGGGCGGTGGTGCTGGAAGAAAACGCCGATGAGCGTCAGGCACTGCTGCGCCATCTGGGCAATCGCGGCTATAAGGCCAAAATCGCTTCGGCGCAGCCTGGCACCTACCAGGTCGATTACCGTCACACCGAACAACCGCTGGTGTCGGTCATTCTGCCGGCCGGCGATGATTTGCCCGCGCTGCAACGTTGCCTGGAAGGCGTGCTGCTCAGAACCCGTTACACCCGCTATGAAGTATTGATTGTGGCCAGCAGCGATGTGTCGGCAGCCGTCAGCGACTGGCTGGGCACCCTGACTCACAGCAAAGTGCGCGTGTTGCGTACCGAGCAACACTTGAACGAAGCCGCGTTGTGTAACGCAGCCAGCCAGCAGGCCGCAGGCGAGTTCCTTGTGTTGTTGGCGGCTGATGGTGAAGTCGTCAACCCGAACTGGATCGAATCGTTGCTCAATCATGCGTTGCGTCCGGAAGTCGGCATCGTCGGCGCCAAACTGGTCGACCGCGACGGCAAGATTTCCCAGGCCGGTTTGATTCTTGGACTGAACGGCGGTGTTGACTCAGCCTTTATTGGTGAAAAACACACCGCAGAAGGTTATATGCAGCGTTTGCTCGTCGAGCAGAACTACTCGGCTGTGTCGAAGGCTTGCCTGATGGTGCGCAAAGAATTGTTCAACGCGCTCGATGGGCTGGACGCTGTGAACTTTGCCGACGGTTTCAGCGATGTCGACCTGTGCCTCAAGGCCGGTCAGGCCGGTTACCTCACCGTGTGGACGCCGCTGGTGCAAGTGCTGCACACCGGCGAGCTGCCGCAAGCTGCTGAAGCGCTGCAAGCCTTGCGTGAAAAATGGCACGACGCCTTTGCACAGGACTCGGCTTACAACGCCAACCTGGCCCTGAGCGGCAAGGGTTTTACCTTGGGTGAAAAGGCTTCGATCAACTGGTCGCAGTTAATCGCTTGAGTCGGCCGAACCAGGATCAGGAATCAGCACATGTTCAACGGTAAATCGATTTTCATCTCTGGCGGCACCGGTTCGTTCGGGCGCAAATTCATCGCCCGCCTGCTTGAGCAATACCAGCCCAAGCGCGTGGTGGTGTTCTCCCGCGACGAACTCAAGCAGTACGAGATGCAGCAGACGTTCAACGCGCCGTGCATGCGTTACTTCATTGGTGACGTGCGCGACGCTGACCGTCTGCGCCAGGCCATGCGTGGCATCGATTACGTGGTGCATGCGGCAGCGCTCAAGCAAGTGCCGGCGGCGGAATACAACCCGACCGAGTGCATTCGCACCAACGTCAATGGCGCGGAAAACATCATCGCCGCCGCCATCGACAACGGCGTGAAGAAAGTCGTCGCGCTGTCCACCGACAAAGCGGCCAGCCCGATCAATCTGTACGGCGCGACCAAGTTGCTCTCGGACAAATTGTTCGTGGCTGCCAACAACATTGCCGGTGAGCAGGAAACCCGTTTTGCCGTGGTGCGCTACGGTAACGTCGCCGGTTCGCGCGGTTCCGTGGTGCCGTTTTTCAGCAAGTTGATTGCTGACGGCGCGACTGAGTTGCCGATCACCGACGAGCGCATGACGCGCTTCTGGATCACCCTCGATCACGGCGTGCAGTTTGTCCTCGACAGCTTCGCGCGGATGCATGGCGGCGAAGTGTTTGTGCCGAAAATTCCGTCGATCCGCATCGTCGATCTGGCGTTGGGCATGGCCGAGCATCTGCCGCATAAAAACGTCGGCATTCGTCCGGGCGAAAAACTCCATGAGCTGATGGTGCCGCTGGACGATGCGCGGATGACCCTGGAATTCGCCGATCACTACACGATTCAGCCGTCGATTCGCTTCACCAGTGTCGACGTCGATTTTGCTGTCGACAAACTCGGTGAGCAGGGCCGGGCGGTCGGTGAGGACTTCGAATACCGTTCCGACACCAATCCGCACTTCCTGTCGGTCGGGCAGATCGCCGACTTGCACGCGAAGCTGTCGGCATGATCCCGTACGGTCGGCAGAGTCTCGACCAAGCGGACATCGATGCGGTGGTCGAGGTGTTGCAGTCCGACTGGCTGACCCAGGGCCCGACCATCGCGCGTTTCGAGCAAGCGCTGGCCGAGCGCTGTCAGGCCGATTTCGCCGTGGCGGTGTGCAATGCCACGGCGGCGCTGCACATTGCCTGTCTGGCCGCAGGACTGGGGCCTGGCGATCGTTTGTGGACGACGCCGAACACCTTTCTCGCTTCGGCCAACTGCGGACGCTACTGCGGCGCCGACGTCGATTTCGTCGACATCGATCCGCTGACCTGGAACCTCGATGCCTTCGCGCTCGAAGCGAAACTCGATCAGGCCGAACGCGACGGTACGTTGCCGAAGGTTTTGGTCGCGGTGGCGTTTTCCGGGCAGAGCTGCGACATGCGCCGCATTGCCGAACTGGCCGAGCGCTACAACTTCACCGTGATTGAGGATGCCTCGCACGCGGTGGGCGCGTCGTACGCCGGGCGTCCGGTCGGGTGCGGTGAGTTCGCCGCGATGACGGTGTTCAGTTTCCATCCGGTGAAGATCATCACCAGCGCCGAGGGCGGCATGGTGCTGACCAACCGTCCGGCGCTGGCCGAACGCTTGCAGCGCCTGCGCAGCCACGGCATGACCCGCGATCCGCAGCAGATGAGGGAGGCCAGTCACGGCCCGTGGTACTACGAGCAGATCGAGCTCGGTTTCAATTACCGCATCACCGATCTGCAAGCCGCGTTGGGTCTGTCGCAACTGGCGAAACTCGACGACTTCATCGCCCGCCGGCGTGAGTTGGCCGCCCGCTATGACCGCTTGCTCGCGTACCTGCCGTTGACCTTGCCAAGCCCTCAGCCAGAGGCGGAGTCGGCGTGGCACCTGTACGTGGTGCGCGTGCAGACTGATCGCGTCAATCTTAGCCACCGACAGATCTTCGAAGGGTTGCGCGCGGCCGGGGTCGGGGTGAATCTGCACTATATTCCGCTGCACTTGCAGCCTTACTATCGCGACCTGGGTTTTGCCGAGGGTGACTTTCCCGAGGCCGAACGTTATTACGCGCAAGCAATCAGTCTGCCGCTGTATCCGCTGCTGACTGACGCACAGCAGGACTATGTGGTCGAGCAACTGCGACGGCTGCTTCTTGAGGAGTAAACCCACGTGAGCTGCGTTGCGATCATCCCCGCCCGTGGTGGCAGCAAGCGCATCCCGCGCAAGAACCTGAAACCGTTCGACGGCGTGCCGATGATCGTTCGCTCGATCCGCACGGCGCTGGATTCGGGGTTGTTCGAGCGGGTCGTGGTCAGCACCGACGACGCCGAGATTGCCGACGTGGCGCGGGCTCACGGTGCTGATGTGCCGTTCCTGCGTCCGGCGGAACTGGCCGACGATTTTGCCGGCACTGCGCCGGTGATCGTGCACGCTTTGCAGCAACTGCCGGATTTCGATTACACCTGCTGCGTCTATGCCACGGCGCCGTTGTTGCAGGTGCGTTATCTACGTCAGGGGCTGGAATTGCTTGAGCAGAATCCGGACAAATCCTTTGCCTTCTCTGTGTGCAGTTTTGGCTTTCCGGTGCAGCGTGCATTGACGCTGGACGGGCAGGGCGCTTTACAAGCTTTGTACCCGGAGTTTCGCAACACTCGCTCGCAGGATATGCCTGAGGCCTATCAGGATGCCGGGCAGTTTTACTGGGGCCGCAGCGAAGCCTGGTTGCGCGGCGAAGTGATGTATTCGCCGGCCAGTCTGCCGGTGATTTTGCCCCGACATCTGGTGCAGGACATCGACACGCTGGAAGACTGGAAACGCGCCGAATACCTGTATGCCGCGCTGAAGGCTGGCGGGGAATTATCGTGAGAGTGCTGATCCGTGCCGACGCCTCGCCGACCATCGGCAGCGGCCACATTGCCCGTTGCCTGACGCTGGCGCGAGTACTGCGCGGGCAGGGCAGTCACGTCGCGTTTGCCTGCCGGCGCTTGCCGGGGCATCGGCTCGATGCGCTGAGCGCCGAGGGTTTCGAGACCTTCGCGCTGCCTGAACGCTATCCCGATGAAGACCCGCAGCAAGCCATCGAAGCGATGTTGCCGTGGCAGGCCGACATCGACGCGCTGGCGCAGCTGCTGGACGGTCACACCGCGTTCGACTGGATTATCGCCGATCACTATGGGCTCGATCATCACTGGCAAACCGCTGCCCGGCGCTGGGCGCCACGCATTGCGGCGGTCGATGATCTGGCCACGCGGCGCTACAGCGTCGATCTGTTGCTCAATCAGAATTTGTCCGGCCTCAGCGAAAATTATCAGCCGCTGCTGCCTGCCAATTGCCGCACTTTGCTCGGTCCGCGCTATGCGATGTTGCGCGAGGAATTCAATGCCCCGGCCATCGAGATCAAGCCGCAGGCGCAGCGACTGCTGGTGAATTTTGGCGGTTTCGATGCCGCTCGCCAGACTCATCACGCGATGTTGGCGCTGGCCGATTTTGCCGAGCTTGAAGTGGATTTTGTCGCCGGCGCCGACAACCCGGCCTGGACGCAAATGCAGGCGCTGGCCGAGACGCGGCCGCACTGGCGGCTGCACAGTTTTGTCAGCGATTTTCATCAGCGCATGCTTGCAGCCGATTTGTTTATTGGCGCTGGTGGCGGCACCAGTTGGGAGCGCGCGGCGCTCGGCTTGCCGACGATTTGCATTGCGGTGTCGAACAATCAGCAGGTCAACGGCGAAGTCATGGCGGCGGCGGGTGCGCATGTGTTCATGGGCGCCCGTGAGCAGGTCAGTGTCGAGCAGTTGCGCGACGCGATCGGTTTTGTCGTTGGCAACCACTATTTGCGGCAAAGTCTGGCCGAGCGCTCGCGGCAACTGGTCGACGGTCGTGGTGCGTTGCGCGTAGCGACAGCGCTGGCTGGCGCGGTGCTGAAACTGCGCCCGGTGACGCTGGACGATGCGCAGTTGTTGTTCGACGGGCGCAATGCCGAGGCGGTGCGACGCTGGTCGCAGAAAACCGATGTGATCGACCGCGAGCAGCATCAACACTGGTTGAGCGCGAGCCTGCGCAATCCGCAGCGACTGCTGTTGATTGCCGAAGGCGACGACGGCCCGGTCGGCGTGTTGCGTTACGACTTGCGTGGTTTTGAGGCCGAAGTTTCGCTGTATCTGTTTGAACAGCGTCTGGGCCTCGGTTGGGGCAGGGCGCTGCTCGCTCGCGGTGAGGCATTCGTCACGGCGCACTGGCCGCAACTGACTGCCATCACCGCGCAGGTTGCGCCCGCCAATCGCCCGTCATTGAATGTCTTTCGTGACGCCGGGTATCTGCAAAGTGCCTGTGCGTTCACCCGTGTCTTGAAGGAACACCCGCATGCCTGATTTCAAGATTGGCGATCGCCTGATCGGTGCCGACGCGCCGCCGTTCATCATCGCCGAGATGAGCGGCAACCATAACCAGTCGCTGGACGTGGCCCTGCAAATCGTCGAAGCGGCGGCGAAGGCTGGCGCGCATGCCTTGAAGCTGCAAACCTACACCGCCGAGACCATGACGCTGGATATCGCCGAGGGTGAGTTTTTCATCAAGGATCCGGGCAGCCTCTGGGCCGGCACGTCTTTGTATGACCTGTATGAGAAGGCGCATACACCATGGGAATGGCACGCGCCGATTTTCGCTCGGGCTAAAGAGTTGGGCATGCTTGCGTTCTCGACACCGTTCGACGACAGCGCTGTGGATTTTCTCGAAAGCCTCGACGTACCGGCCTACAAGATCGCCAGTTTTGAAAACACCGATTTGCCGCTGATCCGTCGCGTCGCGGCCACCGGCAAACCGCTGATCATCTCCACCGGCATGGCGAGCATCGCCGAACTCGACGAAACCGTGCGCGCTGCGCGGGAGGCGGGGTGCAAGGATCTGGTGCTGCTCAAATGCACCAGCACCTACCCGGCGACACCGGCAAACAGCCACGTGCGTACGATTCCACATCTGCGGGAATTGTTCGGCTGCGAAGTGGGGCTGTCTGATCATTCGATGGGCGTTGGTGTATCGGTGGCAGCGGTGGCGCTGGGCGCGACGGTGGTGGAAAAACATTTCACCCTCGACCGCGCGGCCGGTGGCGTCGACGCCAGTTTCTCGCTGGAACCGGCGGAGATGGCCAGTCTGGTGGTGGAAACCGAACGCGCCTGGCAGGCGCTGGGTCAGGTGCATTACGGCGTGACCGAGGCTGAGCGCAAGTCAGTGGTCTATCGCCGTTCGCTGTACGTCACCGCTGATATGGCCGCTGGTGAGCCTTTCACCACCGCCAATCTGCGCGCCATTCGTCCGGGTCTCGGGCTGCCGCCCAAGCACACCGACGCCGTTCTCGGCCGCTGCGCGCGCACGCCGATCAAGCGCGGTACGCCGCTGGACTGGTCGCTGATCGAATAGACCGATCTGCAATCGATTCGGCATTTATCGTGACTTGCGAGTCATAACGCGCATCTTCACTGTATTGTATTAATCGGTGAGATGGCGCCTGACCCGTTATCGGTGGCAGTGATAGCCCTTTGCGCTCCCCGTGGCTGCCCGTTGTGGCGGCCGTTTTCTGTTTGTCAGCGCCCCTCGAAATCCTTGCGAGCGGTGGTCTTGGGCTGTTTTTTATTGGGAAGCCGTAATGATTGGCATAAAAAGCATTGCGAGCTACGTTCCTGTAGCCGGCGTGGACAATTACGCACAAGGTGCAAAATTCGAAAAGGATGAAGAATTCATCCTTGGCAAAATCGGTTCGGCGTTTCTGCCGCGCAAAGACGCTGATCAAGAAACTTCCGATCTGTGCGTGGAAGCAGCCAATGCGCTGTTTGCCAGCAACCCTGAACTGAAGCGTGAATCGATCGACGCGCTGATTGTCGTCACCCAGAACGGTGACGAAGAAGGCCTGCCGCACACTGCCGCGATCGTCCAGGACAAACTCGGCCTGCCGACCAATGTCGCTGCGTTCGATATTTCCCTGGGTTGCTCCGGTTACGTCTACGGCATCTACGCGATCAAGGGCTTTATGGAAGCCGCCGGCCTGAAGAACGGTCTGCTGATCACCGCTGATCCGTACTCGAAAATCGTCGACCCGGAAGACCGCAACACCACCATGCTGTTTGGCGATGCCGCCACCGCCACATGGATGGGCGAAGATCCGACCTGGGCGCTGGGCAAGGCCAAGTTCGGCACCGACGGTTCCGGTGCGCCGCACTTGAAAGTCACCGATGGCGTGTTCTTCATGAACGGTCGTCAGGTATTCAACTTTGCGCTGCTGAAAGTCCCGGCGCACTTGCACGAGTTGCTCGACGATTCTGGCCTCAAGGCTGATGACATCGACGCGTTCTGCATTCACCAGGGCAGCGCGGCAATCGTTGATGCCGTGGCGCGACGCTTCGAAGGCGAGCCGGAGAAGTTCATCAAGGACATGGTCGAGACCGGCAACACCGTGTCGTCGAGCATTCCGCTGCTGCTGGAAAAACACGTGATCGATTCCGACTGGCAGCGCATTGCGCTCAGCGGTTTCGGTGTGGGTCTGTCGTGGGGCTCGGCGATTATTTATCGTCCTTGAGCCACACAACGGCCGATACAAAAATAGCGCTCAAGGGTTAACCTTGAGCGCTATTTTTTTGCCTGAAACGGAGTGCGAGGCGTCATGAGCGAGTTTTTCCAGGCCAATGCCGAAGTCCTGCAACGACGCTGGCCGGCGCTGTTCGAGCGCTTGATGGCTGAGGACAGTTCGGCCATCGAGGCTGAGCTGACGCAAGGGCTGGGTTCGACGCTGAGCGTCAACGGCATCCAGCTCACCAGCCGCCATGACCGCACGCATGAGGCGTGGATTCAGGCCGCCAGTCTTCCGGACAAAGCGCAACTGCACGTCTACGGCACCGGCCTCGGCGATCTGCCGGGCGTGTTGCTGGAGCGCTCAAACCTTGATCGTCTGTACGTGCATATCCTCAATGGCGCGTTGTTTGCGCTGGTGCTGCAACTGATTGATCAACGGCAGTGGCTGGAAGATCCGCGCGTGGAGCTGTTTTACGCGGGCGATCTTTCCGATATCTGTACGCCGTTTTTTGCCCTGCCGGCCGAGATGCTGCTGGCGGATGACTTCAACGCGAAGATCCGTGATCGGCTGGTCAATGAAGTTCATCTGACTTTCAACAACCGCGAATTCGACGTGCAGTCGCCGATTATTCAACAGCGGTTGCAGGATTGTTTGCCGGTACTGCTGGGCGATGAGGATGTGGCGCAATTGTTCGGCACCTGCGCCGGCCGCGAGGTGTTTGTGATCGGTACTGGCCCGACGCTTGAGAGCCATTTCGAACGGTTGGCGGTGATTCGTCAGCAGGCTGATCGTCCATTGTTTATTGCCGTGGATACCGCTTATCGGCCGTTGCGCGAACATGGGATCGTCCCGGACATGGTGGTGAGCATTGATCATCGCATAGGCTTCCGCCATTTGCCGGTGGAGGAATCGGCCGGGATTACTTTGGCGTACCTGCCGATGAGCGATCCCGAAGTTCTGACGGCCTGGAAGGGCAAGCGCTACGGCGGTTATTCGGCAAGTCCGGTGTACGCCGGTTTGCGCGAGCAACATCCGCGGGCGCTGCTGCATGTCGGTGGCAGCGTGATTCATCCCGCCGTCGATCTGGCGGTGAAGATGGGCGCCGCGCGCATCACGCTGTTCGGCGCTGACTTCGCGTTTCCGAATAACAAAACCCACGCCGGCTGGAACGACGGCGATCTGGGGCCGGGCGTGAGTCAGTCACGGCACTGGGTGCTGGACGGGAATGGCCAGCGCGTCGCCACGCAGCTCAACTTTCGCGGTTATCTGTGTGTGCTGGAGCGCTACATCGCCGCGCATCCGCACGTGCAGTTCTATAACAGCAGTCGTGCGGGCGCCTTTATTGCCGGCACGCAGTTCGATCCGGAGTTCGTGCAATGACCGCTATCGATAAATGCATGGACGAGTGCCGCCAGTGCGCCGGACTGTTTCGCCTGGGCCGTGATGTCGAGGCCGCGCTGGTCATGGTTGACGTGTTCGAAGGCGCGCAGCAGGCGCTCATGTCGGCATCGACCGATGTCCAGCAAACCTGGGCGAGCTTGCTGACGCAAATCCTTGAATGCCAAGAGCGTCAGGACTGGTTGGGCCTCGCCGATTTCATGGAGTACGAACTGATCGAATTGCTGCAAAGCACGCAGCGCTGAAGGCGACCAACGGCGCTGGCCCGCTGCTTTGCGCCGCAGTCGATTTTATGACGTCATTTTTTCGTGGATGGGGCGCGGCTAAGCCCTTGTTTTCTCGGGGGTGGCAGGGTGATGGCAAATTTTTTTCAAAAAGCCCTCAAGCAACCTGCAAACCCGACGATAACTATTACGAAGGTTCTCTAGGCCATACCCGGCGGTTGCCAGGGCCGGAAGCCGCAGTACCCAACCAACGAGGAATTCGTCATGGCTTTAACAGTAAACACCAACACCACATCGTTGAACGTTCAGAAAAATCTGAACCGCGCTTCCGACGCTCTGTCGACTTCGATGCAACGTCTGTCTTCCGGCCTGAAAATCAACAGCGCTAAAGATGACGCCGCTGGCCTGCAGATCGCTACCCGCATGTCCTCGCAGATCCGTGGTAACACCCAGGCCATCCAGAACGCCAACGACGGTATCTCCGTTGCTCAGACCGCTGAAGGCGCTCTGCAAGCTTCGACTGACATTCTGCAGCGTATGCGTGAACTGGCTGTTAAAGCACGTAACGGTACCAACGGCACTGCTGACCAGACCGCTACCAACGCTGAATTCGCTCAGATGTCTGACGAAATCACCCGTATCTCGGCTTCGACCAACCTGAACGGCAAAAACCTGCTGGACGGTTCGGCTGGTACTGTGACCCTGCAAGTGGGCGCAAACACTGGTTCGGCTAACCACATCGACCTGGTACTGAGCGGCAAGTTTGACGCTGCAAGCCTGTCGGTAGGTAGCGGTACTGTTGTTCTGACCGGTGCTACTTCCGCAGCCGCCGCTTCGAACATCGACAACGCGATCACCGCAATCGACGCTGCAATTGCAACCATCAACAGCACGCGTGCTGCGCTGGGTGCTTCGCAAAACCGTCTGACCAGCACCATCTCCAACCTGCAGAACATCACTGAAAACACCACCGCTGCTCAGGGTCGTGTACAGGACACCGACTTCGCCGCAGAAACTGCTAACCTGACCAAGCAGCAAACTCTGCAGCAAGCTTCGACTTCCGTACTGGCTCAAGCCAACCAACTGCCTTCCGCTGTACTGAAGCTGCTTCAGTAATTCCGGATCGAGTTTAAGCGGGGGAGTGCGCTTGTCGTGCTCTCTCGCTTTTTTACGTTAAGAGGTGATGGGCATGGACATGAGCGTAAAGCTTAGCGTGTCTTATCCGGCTCCCAAGCCCGCAGCCCCGGTCTCTGACAAGCCGTCAGAAGTACCTAAAGTTGCCAAGGCTGACGCGCCGGTCGCTGACAAGCACCAGGACACGGACGATGCCAAGTTGAAGCTGGCGGTGCAGGAGATCGAAAAGTTCGTACAGTCGATCAAGCGCAATCTGGAGTTCTCGATCGATGAGCATTCTGGAAAGGTTATCGTCAAAGTGATCGCAAGCGAGACGGGTGAAGTCGTTCGACAGATTCCCTCCGCCGAAGCTCTAAAGCTGGCAGACAGCCTGGCCAACGCCAGTCACGTGTTGTTCGACGCCAAAGTCTGATAGCTGGCATGAATCGTGTTTGTTCGTTCTCAGGACGCCGGTAGCGGTCAAAAGAATGGCAACAATCTGAAGGGAGATGCACATGGCAAGTCCAATTTTACCGGGTTCCGGACTGGGTTCCGGCCTGGACATCGGCGCGATCGTGACTGCGCTGGTTAACGCCGACAAGTCTGCCAAACAGACGCAGATCGACACTCAGACGAAAACCAACTCGCTGAAGATCTCCGGTGTCGGTTCGCTGAAGAGCGCACTGGCGGCTTACCAGAAGTCGATGGCCGACCTGAATAAAGCGTCGAGCCCGGCCTTTGCCGGTTTTACGGCAACCTCGGATACACCTGCAGTACTGGGTGCAACGTCCGACAAGACCGCCGTACCGGGTACTTACAGTGTTGTCGTGAAGAACCTGGCCACCGGCTCGAAAGTTGCCAGCGCCGCATTTGCCGGCGGTGCCGCCAGTGCCATTCCGAGTGGTACTCTGAAAATCAGTCAGAATGGCACTGATTACCCTGTCACGATTCCAGCCAATGCCACGCTGCAAAGCACTCGCGATGCAATCAACACCGCGCAGGCAGCCAACGGTATTTCTGCCAACATCGTCACCGACAGTACCGGTTCCTCGCGTCTTGTGATCAGTTCGAACAAGACTGGCGCGGGCATGGATCTGAGCACCAGCGGCATTGCCGGTCTGGAAATCGATGGCACCCAGGTGATGGGTTCCACGCCTGCTGCGGGCGCGTCGGGCGCCGTTAGTGCGCGGTCGATGGATGCCACCCTGACCATCGACGGCTTGACCGTGACCAGCAAGACCAACACCGTCACCGGCGCCATCAGTGGTCTGACGCTGAACCTCAACACAGTGAGCCCGGGTACACCTGGGTCGCAAACCCCGGCGACCGTTTCCGTGGCGACCAACACGGCGGGTATCCAGACGTCGCTGCAGACCTTCATCGACGCCTACAACACGCTGAAGAAAACCGTCGATACCTTGTCCAAGGCGACACCGGACGCGGACGGCAATCTAACCGTTTCAGCCGCTTTTACCGGTGACTCGCTGCCGCGTTCGCTGATGGCGGATGTGCGTGCGCAGTTGACGGATAACGGCGCTGGCGGGCAATTGGCCGTGCTGTCGCAGATGGGTGTTCTGACCGACAATAAAACCGGTTTGTTGACCCTCGACACCTCGGTGTTCAACAAGCGTATGGAAACACCGGGCATGGCGGGCCAGGTGCAGCAACTGTTCAGCGGTACCGACGACAAGAACGGTCTGTTGGCGCGTATGACCGCTGCAGTCGACCCGTACGTCAAAACCGGCGGCCTGCTCGATCAGCGCAGCTCCAACCTGACGAGCCTGTCGTCGAGTCTGCAGAAACAGCAGACCGCCCTCGACTTGCACGTGACCAGTCTGACGGCAACATTGACGGCCAAGTACAACGCCATGGACTTGTTGGTAGGGCAGATGAAGGCAACGGCGAGCAACATCACGTCGTTCTTCAGCTCGCTCAATGCTCAGCAATCCGCGAAGTAACAGGTAAGAACGACAAAAACCCGGCTACGCTTTATCGGCGTGCGCCGGGTTTTTGTCTTTTCATCTAAAGTTTTCAGACTCGTTGGCGATACATTGGTTATACGAGTCATTGTGGCAATGAGGTAAAACATGAACCCGATGTTAGCCCTTCGGCAGTACCAGAAAGTCGGTGCGCACGCACAGACCTCCGAAGCGAGCCCGCACCGCCTGGTGCAAATGTTGATGGAAGGTGGCCTGGCCCGTATCGCTCAGGCCAAGGGTGCCATCGAGCGCAAGGACATTCCCGGCAAGTGCACCTCGATCAGCAAAGCGATCGGTATTGTCAGCGGCCTGCGCGAAGGTCTGGATCTGGAAAACAGTGCCGAGGCGCTGGCCGATCTGGACGGTCTGTACATCTACATGATGAAACGCCTGGCCGAGGCGAACATCAGTAGCGATCCACGCATTCTTGATGAAGTCGCCGGGCTGCTGACGACGGTAAAAGAGGGCTGGGATGCCATCGCGCCTACGCCTGCTCCGCAGTTCTAAAGGAGAGCACCATGAGTCTTGTATTGCAGCGAATTGCAAACACCCGGGAATCGTTGATCAGTGCGCTGGCAGATCGCAACTGGGAAGCCATTGGTGAGCTGGATCTGGCTTGCCGTTCCTGCATGGAAGACGTCATGGCGGAAGCTTCGCTGGACGAGGAGGCGTTGCGCGATAATCTGGAAGAGTTGCTGCATGTTTATCGGCAGCTGCTTGAAGTGGCCATGGGCGAACGCCAGGCGATAGTCGATGAGATGTCGCAGATCACCCAAGCGCGGAACGCGGCAAAGGTTTACCATCTGTTTGGTTAATTAACCTTCAGTTAATCCAGAGATGTGCGCCATAAATTTGACTGTGCACGGTTTTTTGACTTAACTAGTGGCTGTTTTCAGATTTCGGGCGTCTACAGGCACAGAGTGTCCTGCAAGCGTCTCGCTTGCCCCCATTTTCGGGCATTGAGTTGACCAGGGAAGTTGCTATTGCATGTGGCGTGAAACCAAAATTCTGCTGATCGATGACGATAGCGTCCGCCGCCGCGACCTGGCGGTGATTTTAAATTTTCTCGGCGAAGAAAATTTACCCTGCGGCAGCCATGACTGGCAGCAGGCAGTCGGCTCTTTGTCGTCTAGTCGTGAAGTCATTTGCGTACTGATCGGGACGGTTAATGCTCCTGGCGCGCTTTTGGGCTTGTTAAAGACACTCTCAAGCTGGGATGAGTTCCTTCCCGTTTTGCTGATGGGCGATAATTCTTCCGTCGACTTGCCGGAAGACCAGCGCCGCCGGGTGTTGTCGACCCTGGAAATGCCGCCGAGCTACAGCAAATTGCTCGACTCCCTGCACCGCGCCCAGGTCTATCGCGAGATGTACGACCAGGCTCGCGAGCGCGGTCGCCATCGCGAACCCAACCTGTTCCGCAGCCTCGTCGGCACCAGCCGTGCGATTCAGCACGTGCGCCAGATGATGCAGCAAGTCGCCGATACCGACGCCAGCGTGCTGATCCTTGGCGAGTCCGGCACTGGCAAGGAAGTGGTTGCGCGTAACCTGCATTACCATTCCAAGCGTCGCGACGCGCCGTTCGTACCCGTCAACTGCGGGGCGATCCCGGCAGAGCTGCTCGAAAGCGAACTGTTCGGCCACGAGAAAGGCGCCTTCACTGGCGCGATCACCAGCCGTGCCGGCCGTTTTGAACTGGCCAACGGCGGGACGCTGTTCCTCGACGAAATCGGCGACATGCCGCTGCCGATGCAGGTCAAACTGTTGCGCGTCCTGCAGGAACGCACCTTCGAGCGCGTGGGCAGCAACAAGACCCAGAGCGTCGACGTGCGCATCATCGCCGCGACCCACAAGAATCTCGAAAGCATGATCGAGATCGGCACCTTCCGCGAAGATCTCTACTATCGCCTGAACGTGTTCCCGATCGAGATGGCGCCGCTGCGTGAGCGCGTCGAAGACATCCCGCTGCTGATGAACGAACTGATCTCGCGCATGGAACACGAAAAGCGCGGCTCGATCCGTTTCAACTCGGCGGCGATCATGTCGCTGTGCCGTCACGGCTGGCCGGGCAACGTCCGCGAACTCGCCAACCTCGTTGAGCGCATGGCGATCATGCACCCGTACGGGGTGATCGGCGTGGTCGAATTGCCGAAGAAATTCCGCTATGTCGACGACGAAGACGAACAGCTGGTCGACAGCCTGCGCAGTGATCTCGAAGAGCGCGTGGCCATCAACGGTCATACCCCGGACTTCACCGCCAACGCCTTGCTGCCGCCGGAAGGCCTGGATCTGAAGGACTACCTCGGTGGTCTCGAACAAGGCCTTATTCAGCAAGCGCTGGACGACGCCAATGGCATCGTGGCGCGTGCGGCCGAGCGTCTGCGTATTCGCCGCACCACGCTGGTGGAGAAGATGCGCAAGTACGGCATGAGCCGTCGCGACGGAGACGAACAGGCGGAGGATTGACGCCTGTTTTTCAACTGCTTCATTTATAAGCAGTTTTTTTTAGGCACGGGTATTGCTACATCCCTCGCAACGTTCCGTTTAACTGACGGTCAGCCACGCGAGAGACCACAATGCCCCACGCCGCCCCGATCTCTTCTGCCTCCCGATCCGAGGCATCATCCTCGTCCGTAGAGCAGGCCAGCCGGCAGGGTCTTGAGCAGTCGTTCGCGCTGTTCAATCAGATGTCGAGCCAACTGACCGACTCTTACAGCATGCTTGAAGCGCGGGTCACCGAGCTCAAGGGTGAACTGGCCGTGGTCAGCGCTCAGCGCATGCAGGAACTGGCGGAAAAAGAACGCCTGGCCAACCGTCTGCAAAATCTCCTTGATCTGTTGCCCGGTGGCGTCATCGTCATTGATGGTCACGGCATTGTCGTCGAAGCCAATCCGGCCGCGATCGAGTTGCTCGGCCTGCCGCTGGAAGGCGAATTGTGGCGCCACGTCATCGCCCGCTGCTTCGCGCCGCGTGAAGACGATGGCCATGAAATCTCTCTGAAAAACGGTCGACGCTTGTCGATTGCCACCCGCTCGCTGGATGCCGAGCCGGGGCAATTGGTGCTGCTCAACGATTTGACGGAAACCCGTCATCTGCAAGATCAACTGGCGCGCCACGAGCGTCTGTCGTCGCTGGGGCGCATGGTTGCTTCGCTGGCTCATCAGATCCGTACGCCGTTGTCTGCGGCTTTGCTGTACGCCAGTCATTTGACAGAGCAGGAACTGCCGGTCGCCACTCAACAGCGTTTCGCCGGGCGCCTGAAAGAACGCCTGCACGAGCTGGAGCATCAGGTGCGCGACATGCTGGTGTTCGCCCGTGGCGAGCTGCCGCTGACCGATCGCCTGACGCCGAATGCCCTGATGCAAGCGCTGCAAGCCGCCGCGCTGACCCATGTGCAGGATCTGCCGATCCGCTGGCAGTGCGACAGCCATGCCGGCGAGTTGCTGTGCAACCGCGACACGCTGGTCGGCGCGCTGCTGAATTTGATCGAAAACGCCATTCAGGCCAGTCCCGGTGACGTGCGCCTGAAAGTGCATTGCTACGCCCGCGACAACACGTTGCGCATCAGCGTCAGTGACAGCGGCAGCGGCATCGAACCCGCTGTTCTGGCGCGTCTCGGCGAACCTTTTTTCACGACTAAAGTGACCGGCACTGGCCTCGGCCTGACCGTGGTCAAAGCGGTCGCCCGTGCGCATCAGGGAGAATTGCAGCTGCGTTCGCGAGTCGGGCGCGGCACGTGCGCGCAGGTGATCCTGCCGCTGTTTTCCGCTGTACAAGGAGCTGAGTGATCGCCATGGGCATCAAGGTTTTGCTGGTCGAGGACGACCGCTCGTTGCGCGAAGCGCTGACCGACACGCTGTTGCTGGCCGGGCATGATTACCATGCGGTCGGCAGCGCGGAAGAAGCGTTGACGGCGGTGGCGCGTGAGGCGTTCAGTCTGGTGGTCAGCGACGTCAATATGCCTGGTATGGATGGTCATCAGTTGCTCGCGCTGCTGCGCGCTCGCCAGCCGCAATTGCCGGTGTTGCTGATGACTGCCCACGGCGCAGTTGAGCGCGCAGTCGATGCGATGCGTCAGGGCGCGGCGGATTATCTGGTCAAACCGTTTGAGCCCAAGGCCTTGCTCGATCTGGTCGCGCGGCATGCGCTGGGCAATCTCGGCGCGTGCGAAAGCGAAGGGCCGATTGCGGTCGAACCGGCCAGTGCCCAGCTTCTTGAGTTAGCGGCACGCGTCGCCCGCAGCGATTCCACCGTGCTGATCTCCGGTGAGTCCGGCACCGGTAAAGAAGTGCTGGCGCGCTACATTCACCAGCAATCCCATCGCGCCAATCAACCGTTCATTGCGATCAACTGCGCGGCGATTCCGGACAACATGCTCGAAGCGACATTATTCGGGCACGAGAAAGGCTCGTTCACCGGCGCCATTGCCGCTCAGGCCGGCAAGTTTGAACAGGCGGACGGCGGCACCATTCTGCTCGACGAAATATCCGAGATGCCGCTGGGCCTGCAAGCCAAACTGCTGCGCGTCCTGCAAGAGCGCGAAGTCGAGCGCGTTGGCGCGCGCAAGCCGATTACCCTGGATATTCGTGTGGTCGCGACCACTAACCGTGATCTGGCCGGTGAAGTGGCGGCGGGGCGTTTCCGTGAAGACTTGTTCTATCGGTTGTCGGTTTTTCCGCTGGCCTGGCGGCCGTTGCGCGAGCGCACCGCCGACATCCTGCCGCTGGCCGAGCGCCTGCTGGCCAAACACGTCAATAAAATGAAGCACGCGGCGGCAAAACTCTCGCCCGAGGCACAGGCGTGCCTGACCGGGTACCCGTGGCCGGGCAATGTCCGTGAGCTGGATAACGCCATTCAGCGCGCCTTGATTCTGCAGCAGGGCGGTTTGATCCAGCCGCAGGATTTCTGCCTGTCCGGCGCGGTGATGTTTGCCACATTGCCGACGCCAGCGCCCGCTGCGCCGGTGATTCGTGAAGTCGAGATCGAGGCGGATTCCGCCGGTGCCTTGGGCGATGACCTGCGCCGCCGGGAGTTTCAGATGATCATCGACACCCTGCGCAGCGAGCGTGGCCGGCGCAAAGAGGCGGCGGAAAAGCTCGGCATCAGCCCGCGCACCCTGCGCTACAAGCTGGCGCAAATGCGTGACGCCGGGATGGATGTCGAAGGTTATCTGTTCGCCACTTGATCCTGCGCAATGCTGTGAAATAGCTTTTCTGAAAAGGGTGTCCATGAGCTGGCACCCTTGTTGCTAATACCTGTGTACCCGCCGAGTGAGTGTCAAAAAATTGCGGGCCGCCCAAGAGAGTAGACCATGAGCCAAGGTATTGAATTTAATCGGTTGATGATGGACATGAAGGCCATGAAAATGGACGCCATGTCTTCGCCGAAGACCACTTCCGCTGTGCCGGAAATGGCGGGCAGCAGCTTTTCCGACATGCTCGGTCAGGCCATCAACAAAGTCAGCGATACCCAGCAGGCGTCCACTCAGTTGGCCAATGCTTTCGAAGTCGGCAAGACCGGCGTCGACCTGACTGACGTGATGATCGCTTCGCAAAAAGCCAGCGTGTCGTTCCAGGCTCTGACCCAGGTGCGCAACAAACTGGTTCAGGCGTATCAAGACATCATGCAGATGCCGGTTTAAGGACGAGATTGAGTCATGGCAGAAGCAGTCGCCGATAACGTTCCGGCCAAGGCCACCCCGATAGACGGCAAACCGCCGCTGTTCGGCTTGTCCTTCCTGGAAAACCTCTCCGAGATGACCATGCTGCGTCAGGTGGGCCTGTTGGTCGGCCTGGCAGCGAGCGTGGCGATTGGCTTTGCCGTGGTGCTGTGGTCGCAGCAGCCGGATTACCGTCCGTTGTACGGCAGCCTTGCCGGCATGGACGCCAAGCAGGTCATGGACACCCTGGCCGCCGCTGACATTCCTTACAACGTCGAACCGAACTCCGGTGCCTTGCTGGTCAAGGCCGAAGACCTGTCCCGTGCGCGGATGAAACTCGCAGCCGCTGGTGTCACTCCCAGCGACGGCAATATCGGTTTCGAAATCCTCGACAAGGAACAGGGTCTGGGCACCAGCCAGTTCATGGAAGCGACCCGTTATCGTCGCGGCCTCGAAGGCGAACTGGCACGCACCATTTCCAGCCTGAACAACGTCAAGGGTGCCCGCGTGCACCTGGCGATTCCGAAAAGCTCGGTGTTCGTCCGTGATGAACGCAAGCCAAGCGCTTCGGTTCTGGTCGAGCTGTACTCCGGCCGTTCGCTGGAGCCGGGTCAGGTGATTGCGATCATCAATCTGGTGGCGACTTCCGTTCCCGAGTTGAGCAAATCGCAGATCACCGTCGTCGACCAGAAGGGCACCTTGCTCTCTGATCAGGCGGAAAACTCCGAAATGACCATGGCCGGCAAGCAGTTCGATTACAGCCGCCGCATGGAAAGCATGCTCACCCAGCGCGTACACAACATTCTGCAACCGGTGCTGGGCAACGATCGCTACAAGGCTGAAGTCTCGGCCGATATCGATTTCAATGCCGTCGAATCCACCGCCGAGCAGTTCAACCCGGATCAACCGGCGTTGCGCAGCGAGCAGTCGGTCAACGAACAACGCACCGCAAGCAATGGCCCGCAAGGTGTGCCGGGTGCCCTGAGCAATCAGCCGCCGTCGCCAGCCTCGGCGCCGCAGACCACCGCCAACGCCGCTGCTCCGGCTGCGATGGTGCAACCGGGTCAGCCACTGGTGGATGCCAACGGTCAGCAGATCATGGATCCGGCCACCGGCCAGCCAATGCTCGCGCCGTACCCGGCAGACAAGCGTCAACAATCCACCAAGAACTTCGAGCTCGACCGTTCGATCAGCCACACCAAACAGCAGCAGGGTCGCCTGAATCGTCTGTCGGTGTCGGTGGTGGTCGACGATCAGGTCAAGGTCAACGCGGCCAACGGTGAAACCACCCGCGCGCCGTGGACCGCCGACGAATTGGCGCGCTTCACTCGTCTGGTGCAGGACGCCGTCGGTTTCGACGCCAGCCGTGGCGACAGCGTCAGCGTGATCAACATGCCGTTCTCCGCTGAACGCGGTGAAGTGATTGCCGACATTCCGTTCTACTCTCAGCCATGGTTCTGGGACATCGTCAAACAAGTGCTGGGTGTGTTGTTCATCCTCGTGCTGGTGTTCGGCGTGCTGCGTCCGGTGCTCAACAACATCACCAACGGCGGCCGCAGCAAAGAGCTGGCGCTGGGCAGTGATGTCGAGCTCGGTGGCATGGGCGGTCTGGATGGCGAACTGGCCAACGACCGCGTCAGCCTCGGTGGTCCGCAATCCATTCTGCTGCCTAGCCCGAGCGAGGGTTATGACGCGCAGCTGAATGCAATCAAGAGTCTGGTGGCAGAAGACCCGGGTCGCGTGGCCCAGGTCGTGAAAGAGTGGATTAACGCAGATGAGTGATAACCGAGCCGCCAGCGTCAAACTGAACAAGGTCGACAAAGCCGCGATTCTGCTGCTGTCCCTGGGTTCGACCGATGCCGCACAAGTGTTGCGCCACATGGGCCCGAAAGAGGTTCAGCGGGTTGGCGTGGCCATGGCGCAGATGGGCAACGTCCATCGCGAGCAGGTCGAGCAGGTGATGAGCGAGTTCGTCGACATCGTCGGCGACCAGACCAGCCTCGGCGTCGGCTCCGATGACTACGTGCGCAAAATGCTCACGCAAGCCTTGGGCGAAGACAAGGCCAACGGCCTGATCGACCGCATCCTGCTCGGTGGCAACACCAGCGGCCTCGACAGCCTGAAATGGATGGAGCCGCGCGCCGTTGCTGACGTGATCCGCTACGAACACCCGCAGATTCAAGCGATCGTGGTGGCCTACCTCGACCCCGATCAGGCCGGTGAAGTGCTTGGCAACTTCGACCACAAAGTGCGTCTGGACATCATCCTGCGCGTGTCGTCGTTGAACACCGTGCAGCCAGCGGCATTGAAAGAGCTGAACCAGATTCTCGAGAAGCAGTTCTCCGGCAACTCGAATGCCTCGCGCACCACCCTGGGTGGCATCAAGCGTGCGGCGGACATCATGAACTTCCTCGACAGCTCGATCGAAGGCCAGCTCATGGACTCGATCCGCGAAGTCGACGAAGACCTGTCCGGTCAGATCGAAGACCTCATGTTCGTGTTCAACAACCTCGCCGATGTCGACGACCGTGGCATTCAGGCGTTGCTGCGCGAAGTGTCTTCCGACGTGCTGGTGCTGGCCCTCAAGGGTTCGGACGAAGGCGTCAAAGAAAAGATCTTCAAGAACATGTCCAAGCGTGCCGCCGAACTGCTGCGCGACGACCTCGAAGCGAAGGGCCCGGTGCGCGTCAGCGACGTCGAAACCGCGCAGAAGGAAATCCTCACCATCGCCCGCCGTATGGCCGAAGCCGGAGAAATCGTCCTCGGTGGCAAGGGCGGCGAGGAAATGATCTAAGCCCATGGACAAGCATGACGAGTCTGTGACGGATCTGATCCGCGCCCGCGATGTTCGTGGTTTCGAATCCTGGGCGCTGCCGAGCTTCGACCCGCCAAAACCGGAACCTGAGCCAGAGTCCGAGCCTGAACCGCCGGAAATGGAAGAAGTGCCGCTGGACGAAGTCCAGCCACTGACCTTGGAAGAACTCGAAAGCATCCGTCAGGAGGCTTACAACGAGGGCTTTGCCATTGGCGAAAAAGAAGGTTTCCACAGCGCCACCCTAAAGGTGCGTCAGGAAGCCGAGGTCGCTCTGGCGGCCAAACTCGCTAGCCTTGAACAGTTGATGGCCAACCTGTTCGAGCCGATCGCCGAGCAGGACACGCAGATCGAAAAGTCGCTGGTCGACCTCGTGCAACACATCAGCAAACAGGTGATCCAGCGCGAACTGGCCATCGATTCGACTCAGATCGAACACGTCATGCGCGACGCCCTCAAGCTGTTGCCGCTGGGCGTCGACAATGTGCGTCTGTACGTCAATCCGCAGGACTTCGAGCAGGCCAAAGCCCTGCGCGAACGTCATGAAGAAACCTGGCGCATCGTTGAAGACGAAGCGCTGCTGCCGGGCGGTTGCCGGGTCGAAACCGCGCACAGCCGCATCGACGCGAGCATCGAAACCCGCGTCGGTCAGGTCATGGCCAAACTGTTCGATCAGTTGCACGAACAGGCGTTGCACCCGGCAGACGCGGATCTGAGTCTGGATATTCCCGAAGACGTAAAACCGGCGGCCACTGCTGAAGAGCCGCTTGCGGACGCCAACGATGCGCCTTGAACGCACCAGTTTCGCCAAGCGCTTGAGCAGCTATGCCGAGGCCGTCGAAATTGCCGGGGCGCCGATTCTCGAAGGTCGCCTGCTGCGCATGGTTGGCCTCACCCTCGAAGCCGAAGGCCTGCGTGCTGCCATGGGCACGCGCTGCCTGGTGATCAACGACGACAGCTATCACCCCTCGCAGGTGGAAGCGGAAGTCATGGGTTTCTCCGGCAGCAAAGTCTTTCTGATGCCGGTCGGCAGTGTCGCCGGCATCGCCCCGGGCGCCCGCGTGGTGCCGCTCGCCGACACCGGACGTTTGCCGATGGGCATGAGCATGCTCGGTCGCGTGCTGGATGGCGCCGGTCGTGCGCTGGACGGCAAGGGCGGGATGAAAGCCGAAGACTGGGTGCCGATGGACGGCCCGACGATCAACCCGCTCAACCGTGACCCGATCAGCGAGCCGCTGGACGTCGGCATCCGTTGCATCAACGGTTTGCTGACGGTGGGGCGTGGTCAGCGTCTCGGTCTGTTCGCCGGTACTGGCGTTGGTAAATCCGTGCTGTTGGGCATGATGACCCGCTTCACCGAGGCCGACATTATCGTCGTCGGGCTGATCGGTGAGCGCGGTCGAGAAGTTAAGGAATTCATCGAGCACAGCCTCGGTGAAGAAGGTCTCAAGCGCTCGGTGGTCGTCGCCTCTCCGGCGGACGATGCGCCGCTGATGCGTCTGCGCGCAGCGATGTACTGCACGCGCATCGCCGAGTATTTCCGCGACAAGGGTAAGAACGTCCTGCTGCTGATGGATTCGCTGACGCGTTTCGCTCAGGCCCAGCGGGAAATCGCTCTGGCCATTGGCGAGCCGCCAGCGACCAAGGGTTATCCGCCATCGGTGTTCGCCAAGTTGCCGAAACTGGTGGAGCGCGCCGGTAATGCGGAGAAGGGCGGTGGCTCGATTACCGCGTTCTACACCGTGTTGTCCGAAGGCGATGACCAGCAGGATCCGATTGCCGACTCGGCGCGAGGCGTGCTCGACGGCCACATCGTATTGTCGCGGCGTCTGGCCGAGGAAGGTCATTACCCGGCCATCGATATCGAAGCGTCGATCAGCCGGGTGATGCCGGCCGTGGTCTCGGTTGAGCACATGCAGCGTGCGCAGTATTTCAAGCAGTTGTGGTCGCGCTATCAGCAGAGCCGCGACTTGATCAGCGTCGGCGCTTACGTGGCCGGTGGCGATCGCGAAACCGATCTGGCGATCTCGCTGCACCCGCAGTTGGTGCGCTACCAGCGTCAGGGGCTCAACGACAAAATCAACATGGGCGAAAGCCAGGCTTATCTGGAAACCCTGTTCGCCCCAGCGGCGGGCGGGTAACCCGTCATGGCTGCCGTCAGTCGAGCCGCGCGTCTGGCGCCGGTGGTGGACATGGCTGAAAAAGCCGAGAAAACCGCCGTGCAGCGCCTCGGTTACTTTCAGGGCCAGGTGAAGGTGGCCGAAAGTAAACTCGCCGACCTTAATGCCTTTCGTCTGGATTATTCCGAGCAGTGGATCGTGCGCGGCAGCACCGGCGTGACCGGGCAGTGGCTGCTGGGTTTTCAGGGGTTTCTGGCGCAACTCGATACGGCTGTTGATCAGCAGCGGCAGAGTTTGAATTGGCACCAGAACAATCTCGATAAAGCGCGCGAGGCCTGGCAACAGGCGTTTGCCAAGGTCGAAGGCTTGCGCAAACTGGTGCAGCGCTACCGCGAAGAAGCCCAGCGGCTTGAAGACAAACGCGAGCAGAAATTGCTCGACGAATTGTCGCAGCGCCTGCCACGGCATGAACCCTTCTGAAAATGCACTTATCCTCCTTGTGGGAGCGATCCTGCTCGCGAATGCAGTCGGTCAGTTAACTCAAATGTTGAATGACCCGGCGCCTTCGCGAGCAGGCTCGCTCCCACACTGGTTCTATGTAGTTCCTTGCCCCGAGGTCAGTCAGATGCTAAACCTTGTACACGTTCGTCAATGACAAGGAAGCCAGTCAATGTCAGTCGTTGCAGAAGTCTCACCGGATGGGAAAAAGCTCAAAATCTCGGTCAAAGGCCGATTCGATTTCGGCAAACATCAGGAATTTCGCAATTCCTATGAACGGGTCGACCCCGAGCCAAACTCCTATGAGCTGGATCTGAAAGAGACCACTTATCTGGACAGTTCCGCGCTCGGGATGCTGCTGCTCCTGCGTGACCACGCGGGCGGTGATGATTCGGATATCCGGGTGGTTAACCCCAACTCCGACGTGCGCAAAATCCTCGCCATCTCCAATTTCGACAAACTCTTCGACATCACGTGACGGCCATGCAGGCGCAAGAGCCGCTGACCATCCTGATCGCCGAAGACAGTGCCGCCGATCGCCTGCTGTTATCGACCATCGTCCGCCGTCAAGGCCACGAAGTGCTGGCGGCTGCCAATGGTGCCGAAGCGGTCGAGTTGTTCCGTCAGCAGCAGCCACAACTGGTGCTGATGGACGCGATGATGCCGGTGATGGACGGCTTCGAAGCGGCGCGGCAGATCAAACTGCTGGCCGGCGAAACGCTGGTGCCGATCATCTTCCTGACCTCGCTCAGCGAAAGTGAAGCACTGGTGCGTTGTCTGGAGGCGGGCGGCGACGACTTTCTGGCGAAGCCCTACAACCAGATCATCCTTGCCGCCAAAATCAAGGCGATGGATCGCTTGCGCCGCCTGCAAGACACCGTGCTGCAGCAACGCGACCTGATCGCCAAACACCACGATTACCTGCTCAACGAGCAGCGCGTGGCCAAAGCGGTGTTCGACAAGGTCGCGCACTCCGGTTGCCTCAGCGCGCCGAACATTCGCTACCTGCAATCGCCTTACGCGCTGTTCAACGGCGACCTGCTGTTGGCGGCGTACACCCCGGCGGGTGATATGCATGTGCTGCTCGGCGATTTCACCGGCCATGGGTTGCCGGCAGCGGTGGGCGCCATGCCGCTTGCCGAAGTGTTTTATGGGATGACCGCCAAAGGTTACGGCCTGGCGGAAACCCTGCGCGAGATGAACGCGAAGCTCAAACGCATCCTGCCGGTCGACATGTTCTGTTGCGCCACGTTGCTGTGCCTGAGTTCGCTGCGGCGCTCGGTGGAAGTGTGGAACGGCGGCATGCCCGACGGTTATCTGCACCGGCTCGCGACGGGTGAGCGGGTTCCGCTGAAAGCACGGCATTTACCGCTCGGCGTGTTGAGCGCGCAAGCCTTTGATGACAGCACCGAAGTGCATGCGATGGCCGTCGATGATCGGGTGTTTCTGCTGTCCGACGGCGTCATCGATACCAGCGATGCCAATGATCAGCTGTTCGGTGTCGAGCGCTTGCAGCAGGTGTTTGCTGCCAATCTCGAGCCTGACCGGTTGTTCGAGGACATCGAGCAGGCGCTGCGGGATTTTCGTGGCGAGGCGCGCGACGATGTCAGCATGGTCGAAGTCAGCCTGCTCGCGCCGGCGCAGCTCAAACCAACGGCGCCGGTGTATTCCGACAGTGGCCAGTCATGCCCGCTCGATTGGTCGGTGAGTTTCGAGTTTCGCGGTGCCACGCTCAAGCGCTTCAACCCTTTGCCGTACCTGTTGCAGTTGCTGCTGGAAGTGCATGGCCTGCGCGGGCAGAGCGGCGCGTTGTACAGCGTGCTCGCCGAGTTGTACTCCAATGCGCTGGAACATGGCGTGCTCGGTCTCGATTCCAGTCTCAAGCGCGATGCGGCGGGGTTCGCGCGTTATTACGAACAACGCAACACGCGGCTGGAAGCGTTGCAGGACGGCTACGTGCGCGTGCATTTGCAGGTCACGCCGCAAGAGCAGGGCGGTTGTCTGGTGATTCGCGTTGAAGACAGCGGCAAGGGTTTTGATGTGGCGCGGGTGATGGAGCGGCCGCTGGAAAATGTCCGTTTGTCGGGACGTGGGGTCAGCCTGGTGCGGCAACTGGGGCGCAACGCCAGTTGGTCGGACGAAGGTCGTAGTGCCCGCGTGGAGTTTTTCTGGGAGGTTCAGGCATAATCCGCGCAATTCTTGATCAAGGAGTGAACAAGTGACTGACCCACATGTGGATCGCGACGTACTCGATACCTTGCGTGACGTCATGGAGGAGAACTATCCGGATTTGCTGGATACCTTTCTGACGGATTCCGAAAGTCGCTTGCAGGAGCTGCAAGGGACCGCCGATGCCGAAAAGCTGTCGGAGGTCGCTCACAGCTTGAAGGGCAGCGCGAGCAACATGGGCGCTGTTCGCCTGGCCGAGTTGTGCCAGGCACTGGAGTCGGACGCCAGACACAAAAGTCCCGCTGAAATCGTCAAACTGGTCGCTGAAATCAGCCTCGAATTTGATGGCGTTCGCCCGGTTTACGAAAGCGAACGGCAGCACACGCATACTCATTGAACCGGCCGCCGGACGCTTTTATCAAGCGTTCGGCGAAACTGGCCCGGCACTTGCAATCAACTTTCTCAACTGTACTTACGAGCCCCGTGCAGCGGAGACCGTTTCATGCCTGCGACCCCCAATATCCTTCTTCAGAATGCCGCTCAGGCCAAGGCGCAAGCTGCCTCGGCTAAATCGTCGGCGATGGCCGCAGAGCCCGTAGATAAAGCCTCCAGCTTCGCCAAAGTGTTCGCCGATCAAGGTGCGAACAAGCCTGTTGTCAGCACCGATAACCCGGCGAAAACCGCGCGCGATAAAGCCGCCGACAGCGCTGGCAAGAAAGACCTCGCCAAGGATCAATCTGCCGCCCCGGCTCCGGCGGTTGCCGATAGCGGCAATGCCTTGCCTGCCGACAAATCTGCTGCGACCGATGACACCGCTGCCAGCGATGACACTACCGATCCTGCGCAAACGCCGGTCGCCGACGCCAGCGTGACTGATCCTGCGCTTGATCCGGCATTGGCCGTCGCCGTGCAACCGGTGGCTGCGCCTGTGGTGCCAGCCCCGGTTGCCGCTGCACCGGCGCAACCTGAAGCCGAAACACCAGCAGTCGCCATGTTGCCAGCAGTCAAAGACCCGGCGGCCTCGACCGATAGCGATTTCGACCCGGCAGCCGATCCGCTCGATTCGATGCCGGCGGTGCGTTTGGCGATGGAGCAGGGCGGGCATATTTCCGCTGCCAGCCAGGCGCAACCGAAAACCACCAGCGCACAGGCTCAGGCTGACGGCGAATTAACCTCGGCTCAAAACTTCGCCGCCGGCATGGCCAGCATGCTCGACGTGCAAGCCGACAAGGACAGCACCAGTCAGGGCGGCGACAAAGCGTTCAGCGGCCTGATCGATGACGGCCTCAAAGACCTCAAGACTGCGACCAGCGATACCCGCGTTGATGATTTCGCCAACCGTCTCGCTGCGTTGACGCAGGCTGCCACACCAAAAACCGCGAACGCCGTGCCGGTGAATCAACCGATCGCCATGCATCAGAGCGGCTGGACTGAAGAAGTGGTCAACCGCGTCATGTACCTGTCCAGCGCCAATCTGAAGGCGGCGGATATTCAGTTGCAACCGGCCGAGCTGGGGCGCCTGGATATCCGCGTGAATCTGGTGCCGGATCAGCAGACCCAGGTGACGTTCATGAGTGCGCATCCGAGCGTGCGAGAGGCGCTCGACAGCCAGATGCATCGCCTGCGCGAGATGTTCACGCAGCAGGGCATGGGCCAGGTTGACGTTAATGTGTCCGACCAGAGCCGTGGCTGGCAGGGCCAGCAAGGTCAGGAACAGGCGCAGCAGGGGCAGAGCGGGCGCACCAGCGCGGCGGGTGGTCGTCTGGATTCGGCGGATGAAGAAATTGCCCCGGTCAGCGCGGCCGAGGTTGCTGCCAACACCACCAGCGTCATCGGCAGCAGCGCCGTCGACTATTACGCCTGATTGATCGCTGAACCAATCAAAAGCCCCTCACCCTAGCCCTCTCCCGGAGGGAGAGGGGACTGATTGGGGGATGCTGGCGAAGTACGCCGACCTGATGCTTTTGCTGTGAATCTGTAATCGACTCGGTCTTTCAGGTCGATGTTTGATCACAAAGCCCCTCACCCTAGCCCTCTCCCGGAGGGAGAGGGGACTGATTGGGGGATGCTGGCGAAGTACGCCGACCTGATGCTTTGCTGTGAATCTGTAATCGACCCGGTCTTTCAGGTCGATGTTTGATCACAAAGCCCCTCACCCTAACCCTCTCCCGGAGGGAGAGGGGACTGATTGGGGGATGCTGGCGAAGTTCGCCGACCTGATGTTTTTTGCTGTGAATCTGTAATCGACCCGGTCTTTCAGGTCGATGTTTGATCACAAAGCCTCTCACCCTAGCCCTCTCCCGGAGGGAGAGGGGACTGAGTGGGGATGCTGGCGATGTACGCCGACCTGATGTTTTTGCTGTGAATCTGTAATCGACCCGGTCTTTCAGGTCGATGTTTGACGCCCGACACCTCGGTCGGCCCCCTCTCCCTCCGGGAGAGGGCTGGGGTGAGGGTGCTTTTGACTTTGTCGTTCTCTCCGCAACCACCGACACTTCTGGCATAACACTTGCTCTTGCCTTGCCGTGCGACTGTGAAAACCTGATTAGTGACGGATTATTGGCATGGCGAAGAGCGAAGCTGCAGCAGTAAAAGACCCCGCGACCAAAGGCAAACTCAAGCTGATCATCATGATCGTGCTCGCGTTGCTGTTGGCCATTGGTGCATCCGTGGGGGCGACCTGGTTCTTCATGCACAGTGCCCAGAGCAAACCAGAGGCTGCGGCTGAAACCGCCCCGACCGGCAAACAACCGGCGATTTTCGAACCGATGGCGCCGGCCTTCGTTGCCAACTACAACCAGAACGGCCGTCAGCGCTACATGCAGGTGAGCATCACCATGCTCGGGCGCAATCAGGCCGATCTGGAAGCGCTGAAAGTGCACATGCCGGTTATCCGCAACAACCTGGTGATGCTCTTCTCCGGTCAGGATTTCGCCACACTGGCGACGCCGGTCGGCCAAGAGATGTTGCGCCAGAAGGCCACCGCCAGCGTCCAGGAAGTGGCGCAGAAAGAACTCGGCAAAGTGGTCATCGAACAGTTGCTTTTCACTAATTTCGTACTGCAGTAGGAACACGACATGGCCGTGCAGGATCTGCTGTCCCAGGATGAAATCGACGCGCTGTTGCACGGCGTCGACGATGGTCTGGTACAGACCGATGACGCTGCCGTACCCGGCAGTGTCAAAAGCTACGACCTGACCAGCCAGGATCGCATCGTCCGTGGACGCATGCCGACTCTGGAAATGATCAACGAGCGTTTTGCCCGCTACACCCGCATCAGCATGTTCAACATGCTGCGCCGCTCGGCGGACGTTGCCGTCGGTGGCGTGCAGGTGATGAAGTTCGGCGAATACGTGCACTCGCTGTACGTACCGACCAGCCTCAACCTGGTCAAGATCAAACCGTTGCGCGGCACCGCGCTGTTCATCCTTGACGCCAAACTGGTGTTCAAACTGGTGGACAACTTCTTCGGCGGCGACGGCCGTCACGCCAAGATCGAAGGGCGTGAATTCACCCCGACCGAACTGCGCGTGGTGCGCATGGTGCTGGAGCAGGCCTTCGTCGATTTGAAGGAAGCCTGGCAGGCGATCATGGAAGTCAATTTCGAGTACATCAACTCGGAAGTGAACCCGGCCATGGCCAACATCGTCGGCCCGAGCGAAGCGATCGTGGTCTCCACGTTTCACATCGAACTGGACGGCGGCGGCGGCGATCTGCACGTGACCATGCCGTACTCGATGATCGAGCCGGTGCGCGAAATGCTCGACGCCGGTTTCCAGTCGGATCTCGACGATCAGGACGAGCGCTGGGTCAACGCCCTGCGTCAGGACGTGCTCGATGTCGACGTGCCGATCGGTGCCACCGTGGCTCGCCGTCAGTTGAAACTGCGCGACATCCTGCACATGCAGCCCGGCGATGTGATCCCGGTCGAGATGCCGGACGAAATGATCATGCGCGCCAATGGCGTGCCGGCCTTCAAGGTCAAGATGGGCTCGCACAAAGGCAACCTCGCGTTGCAAGTGATCGAGCCAATCGAGCGCCGTTGAAACGGCGCCACACCCCTTTTTTGCACTAACTGAATTGTTGCCCGCCGAGGACACATGATGAACGACGATATGAACGCCCAGGACGATCAGGCACTGGCTGATGAATGGGCCGCCGCCCTCGAAGAAACCGGTGATGCCGGCCAGGCTGACATCGACGCCCTGCTGGCCGCCGACGCTGGCGCCGCAAGCTCCAACCGTCTGCCGATGGAAGAGTTCGGCAGCGTGCCGAAAAACAACGATCCGGTGACGCTGGACGGTCCGAACCTGGACGTGATTCTCGACATCCCGGTGTCGATTTCCATGGAAGTCGGCAGCACCGACATCAACATCCGCAACCTGCTGCAACTCAACCAGGGTTCGGTGATCGAGCTCGATCGTCTGGCCGGTGAGCCACTCGACGTGCTGGTCAACGGCACGCTGATTGCGCACGGTGAAGTGGTGGTGGTCAACGAGAAGTTCGGCATCCGCCTGACCGACGTGATCAGCCCAAGCGAACGCATCAAGAAGCTGCGCTGAGTGAAAAGGGTTCTCTGGGCGCTGCTGGCGCTGCCAATCAGCGTAATGGCCGCCGAACCTGTGGCGACCACGGCCGCCGTCGCCGCGCCGGTGGTCAACAGCGGCATTGCCGGGCAATTGACGCAACTGGTATTCGGTTTGCTGCTGGTGCTGGGGATTATCTTTTTCCTCGCCTGGCTGCTGCGCCGGGTGCAGCAGGCTGGGCCAGCAGGCAAGGGCCAAGTGATCGAGTTGATCGGTTCGCGCGCCCTCGGCCCACGTGACCGTTTGATGCTGGTGCAGGTCGGCAACGAGCAGATTCTGCTCGGTTTGAGCCCCGGCACCATCACCGCGCTGCACGTGCTCAAAGAGCCGGTGCCGGTGCCGAGCACCAGTGAAAAAGCCACTCCGGATTTTGCCCAGCAGTTGCTGAAGATACTCGGCAAGGATCAGAAGGATACGAAGTAATGGGTGCGCTACGCATCGTCTTGACGCTGGCCCTGATGCTGGCGGCGCCGCTGGCGTTCGCCGCCGATCCGTTGTCGATCCCGGCGATCACGCTGGGCACCAACGCCGATGGCGCGCAGGAATATTCGGTCAGTCTGCAGATTCTGCTGATCATGACCGCGCTGAGCTTTATTCCGGCGGCGGTCATTCTGATGACCAGTTTCACCCGGATCATCATCGTCTTCTCGATCCTGCGTCAGGCCCTCGGCCTGCAACAGACGCCGTCGAACCAGATCCTCACCGGCATGGCGCTGTTCCTGACCATGTTCATCATGGCGCCGGTGTTCGATCGCGTGAACAAAGATGCCTTGCAGCCGTATCTGGCGGAGACACTCACCGCGCAGCAAGCGGTGGAAAAAGCTCAGGTGCCGATCAAGGACTTCATGCTCGCGCAAACCCGCAGCAGCGATCTTGAGCTGTTCATGCGCCTGTCCAAACGCACCGACATCCCGACGCCAGACGCAGCGCCGCTGACCATTCTGGTGCCGGCGTTCGTCACCTCCGAGCTGAAGACCGCGTTCCAGATCGGCTTCATGATCTTCATTCCGTTCCTGATCATCGACCTCGTCGTCGCCAGTGTGCTGATGGCGATGGGTATGATGATGCTGTCGCCGCTGATCATTTCCTTGCCGTTCAAGATCATGCTGTTTGTGCTGGTGGATGGCTGGGCGCTGATCATCGGCACCTTGGCCAGCAGTTTTGGAGGTGTCTCGCCATGACGCCGGAAGTCGCGGTCGATATCTTTCGTGAAGCGCTGTGGCTGACCACGCTGATGGTCGCGATTCTGGTGATCCCGAGCCTGTTGGTCGGTTTGCTGGTGGCGATGTTCCAGGCCGCGACGCAGATCAACGAACAGACCCTGAGCTTCCTGCCGCGTCTGCTGGTGATGCTGGTGACGTTGATCGTCGCCGGCCCATGGATCGTGCAAACGTTCATGGAATACATCATCCAGTTGTACAAAAACATCCCGATGGTCATCGGCTAAGCCATGCAGTCGCTGCTTCAGCTGACCGACACCCAGATCAGTTCCTGGGTGGCATCGTTCATGTTGCCGCTGTTTCGCGTCGCCTCGATGTTGATGGTCATGCCGGTGTTCGGCACCACGCTGATACCGCGCCGTGTGCGCCTGTATTTTGCCGTGGCGATCACCGTGGTGATCACGCCGGGGCTGCCGCCGATGCCGGCAGTGAGTCCGCTGGATCTGAGTGGGCTGATGCTGATCGCCGAGCAGATCCTGGTCGGCGCCGTGCTCGGGTTTTCCTTGCAGCTGTTCTTCCAGGCGTTTGCGGTGGCCGGGCAGATCGTCGCGATCCAGATGGGCATGGGCTTCGCCTCGATGATCGACCCGGCCAACGGCGTGTCGGTGGCGGTGATCGGGCAGTTCTTCACCATGCTCGTGACGCTGCTGTTCCTGTCGATGAACGGCCACTTGGTAGTGTTCGAAGTCCTGACTGAAAGCTTCACCACGCTGCCGGTCGGCAGTGGCTTGATGACCGCGCATTACTGGGAACTGGCCGGCAAACTCGGCTGGGTACTTGGCGCGGCGTTGCTGCTGGTGTTGCCGGCGGTGACCGCGTTGCTGGTGGTCAACATCGCGTTCGGCGTGATGACCCGCGCGGCGCCGCAACTGAACATTTTCTCCATCGGTTTCCCGCTGACCCTCGTACTCGGTCTGTTTATTGTCTGGGTCGGGTTGGCGGATATCCTCAATCAGTATCAGCCGCTGGCCACCGAGGCCTTGCAGTTGCTACGCGAACTGGCACGGGCGCGCTGAGTCATGGCTGAGAGCGAAAGCGGTCAGGACAAAACAGAAGACCCCACGGAGAAACGGAAAAAGGACTCCCGTGAGAAGGGTGAGATTGCCCGTTCCAAAGAGCTCAACACCCTTGCCGTGATGATGGCCGGCGCCGGCGCCCTGCTGATCTTCGGTGGCATGCTCGCCGAAGACCTGATGGAACTGATGCGCCTGAACTTCACGCTGACGCGCGAGGTGATCATGGATCAGGGCTCCATGGGCGCCTTTATGATGCAGTCGGGCAAAATGGCGCTGGTGGCGATTCAGCCGATCATGATCACCCTGTTGATTGCCGCGCTGGTCGGGCCGATCTCCCTTGGCGGCTGGCTGTTCGCGGCCAGTTCCATGGCGCCGAAGTTCAGCCGGATGAACCCGGCCGCCGGCCTCAAGCGCATGTTTTCCTTCAAGGCTGTGGTGGAGTTGCTCAAGGCGCTGGCCAAGTTTGTGATCACCTTGTTTGTGGCGCTGATGGTGTTGATGTCCGACGTCGACGATTTGCTGCGCATCGCCCACGAACCGCTTGAGTCGGCGATCATTCACAGCGTGACGCTGGTCGGCTGGAGCACCTTGTGGCTGGCCTGCGGCTTGATCATCATCGCCGCCGTCGACGTGCCGGTGCAGCTCTGGGAAGCGCACAAAAAACTGCTGATGACCAAGCAGGAAGTGCGCGACGAGCATAAAGATCAGGAAGGTCGGCCGGAGGTCAAACAGCGCATCCGCCAGACCCAGCGCGAAATGTCCCAGCGACGGATGATGGCGGCGATTCCCGACGCCGACGTGGTCATCACCAACCCGACGCACTACGCCGTCGCGCTCAAATACGACTCGGAAAAGGGTGGCGCGCCGTTGCTGCTGGCCAAGGGTAGCGATTTCCTGGCGTTGAAGATTCGTGAGATTGCCGTGGCAAATAACGTGATGTTGCTTGAGTCGCCGGGGTTGGCGCGGTCGATCTACTACTCGACTGAGCTCGACGAGGAAATCCCTGGCGGGTTGTATCTGGCGGTGGCGCAGGTGTTGGCGTACGTCTACCAGATCCGCCAATACCGCGCGGGCAAAGGCAAACGGCCGGATCCGCTTAAGGATGACCTGCCGATTCCGCCGGATCTGCGCCGCGATTCTTGACGTTACTGCGATGAAACTCTAGGCCTTACAGAGATCATTGTGGCGAGGGGATTTATCCCCGTTGGGCTGCGCAGCAGCCCCAAAACCTGTGACTTCAATCTTTCAGGAATACCGCGTGCTCAGGATTTACGACTGCTGCGCAGCCGAGCGGGGCGGTGCGACGTTTCGCTAAATCCCCTCGCCACAGGTTCTTGCCTGACTTCTTGATCATTCCCACGCTCCGCGTGGGAATGCATCCCGGGACGCTCCGCGTCCCTTCTAGAACCGAACGCGGAGCGTCCGTTGAGGCATTCCCACGCAGAGCGTGGGAACGATCACCGGGGTGCTGTTACTGCGGCAACTCCAGATTATCCAGCACCCGATTCACCGCCAGTTCGCCGAGCATGATCAGTTGCGCAATGCCCTGCAGCGTCCTCCGCTGCGAGGCGGGTATGAGGTTGGCGAAGTCATTGGCGATGGTTCTTGCCGAGGCGAGGGTTTCGCAGGCGTTGGCCAATAGCTCTTCGTTTTTGAAGTCGGCGGTGACGGCGTACATCGTGCGGTTTCGGCGTGGCGGTGGCGTGGCGCCCGGGAAGAGGTAGTGATCGAGGGCGCGGTCGGCGGCTTCGTGGAGCTTTGTTGAATCGAGGGATTCGTAGGGGGAGGTGGGATCGGTTTCGGGTGGGTTTGGTGTTGGTTTGATCATCGTGAAGCTCCTTGAGAAATGGAGCCGTCAACCGTCGCTGCTAAACGAAATGGGTGGCGGCTTGTACGCGGGTTAGCAGACCAGGCTCAAGAATCCCGGCGCACCGAAGTGCCCCACGCAAAGCCGCCATAACGTAATGGCGGGACTCGCGTGTCTTGAGATTTGCCGAGCTGCTAAACCCGATCACTGAACAATCAGCGACCGACCCACGATAGAACCCGTCCCCAAGGCGCACAAGCCGGCCGATTCTGGCTTAGCTGTAGGCAAAGGCGCAAGGATGTGTAGCCTTTGAGGCGTGTCTGGAGGTGTCTTTTAAACATAGCCGTTTAAAAACAGAAATCTGGCGCAGGCAATGACGGCCCCTTCGCGAGCAAGCTCTGCTCCTACGGTTTTGTGGTGATCACATATTTTGTGGCTTGCCCCAATTGATCGTTCCCACGCTCCGCGTGGCAATGCATCCCGGGACGCTCCGCGTCCCTTCCAGAACCGAACGCGGAGCGTCCGTTGAGGCATTCCCACGCAGAGCGTGGGAACGATCACCGGGGGGCTGCTACTGCGGCAACTCCAGATTATCCAGCGCCCGATTCACGGCAGTTCGCCGAGCATGATCAGTTGCGCAATGCCCTGCAGTGTTCTGCGTTGTGATGCGGGAATGAGGTTGGCGAAGTCATTGGCGATGGTTCTGGCGGAGGCGAGGGTTTCGCAGGCGTTGGCCAATAATTCTTCGTTTTTGAAGTCGGCGGTGACGGCGTACATCGTGCGGTTTCTGCAGGTAATGACGCCCCTTCGCGAGCAAGCTCTGCTCCTACGGTTTTGTGGTGATCACATATTTTGCGGCTTGCCCCAATTTGTAGGAGCAAAGCTTGCTCGCGAAGGCACCGGCATATTCAACGCTTTCGTCGGTTGACACACCGCTTTCGCGAGCAAGCTTTGCTCCTACAGAGGGTGGAGTGAACCTTCCGTCTGAAAACCTGTGATACCTGACATTTCTGACAGTAGACGGCTTTCCATTTCAGGCGCACTCATAGCGCCGGGAATGTTCCCGTTGGAGGTCTCGCCGTGGATGCGCTTGGGCAAGGGCCTGACAGCGTTCGAGATGCTCGGATCTGTTGAGGGAGAGTCATCATGGTAGAGCGCGTATACAAACATCTTCCGGGGATGAAGCTGGAGTACGTCTCCGCTCGGCTGGAGGAAAACGTCAGCGAAAGAGCGATTGGCTACTCGGCCAAATTCAAACTGAGTCTCGATTTTCTTAACTTCAAAGTTGCCGCGAATCAGCACATTCCCAACTTTCTGGATAACCCGCTCAATGCGATCCGGCCCGAGCTGGACGGCTTGGCCTATCACTACGCGTACAACTATTTATTGGGTGCGGCGGGCAAGATCTCCACGAATGAGGCGCTGTTCGAGGTTTTCACTCGCACGGAGTACTACATGTCGGAGTGGTCGGCCGGAGGCCTGGAGATTCGTTACGGCGTGCCGGTGTTCGAAGTGGTTGACGGGCAGTTGCACGTCACTGCACGGGTAGACTATCGATTGGACGGTGGTCGACAGATTCAGATCCGCGATCTGCCGGTCATCCCTTTTCAGTGGCAACTGAATTTGCTGTTAGGTGAGCCGATTTTGTCAGGGCTCAAGTCACCCGAGACCAAAGTCGTGCTGATGTATGGCAAGGAGCCGTTGGTGTCGGTGGAGGGGAAACCGATGTATACCGGCACGCAGTATGTGATTGGGCGCGAGTTAGCGTTTGGTGATATTGGCGCGGAGCTGATTCACGAGGCTGGTTGAATCCGGCATTTCCGTAAGCTGGCACCGTGACGAAATAAAAAACCGCCGCCCCCGATTGAACGGGGTGACGGTTTTTTTGTGCCTGAAATTGAATGCCTTCCTGTAGGAGCTGCCGAAGGCTGCGATCTTTTGACTTTCAAAAAGCCAGATCAAAAGATCGCAGCCTTCGGCAGCTCCTACAGGGAGCGCGTCGGACTGCGATCTTTTTTGTCTGCGCAAAAGTTGGAAGGCTTCTTGCAATAGCCGCCGTGCGCCTGCTCTGGGCGTCAAAAGTTTGCTTTAAAGGAACGGGGAAAACCGGTGGATCGCTCTCAGTTAATCAACAGTGCCCGCACAAACCTGAATGACCTCTCGCGAGGCAATCTGGGCGTGCCGTTGTTGCTGCTGGTCATGTTGGCAATGATGATGTTGCCGATCCCGCCGTTCCTGCTCGACGTGTTTTTCACGTTCAACATTGCGTTGTCGATTGTCGTGCTGCTGGTCTGCGTGTACGCGCTGCGGCCGCTGGATTTCGCGGTGTTCCCGACGATTCTGCTGGTCGCGACGTTGATGCGACTGGCGTTGAACGTCGCCTCGACACGGGTGGTGATGCTCCACGGTCAGGACGGCCACGCCGCGGCCGGTAAGGTGATTCAGGCCTTCGGTGAGGTGGTGATCGGCGGTAACTACGTGGTCGGTATCGTGGTGTTTGCGATCCTGATGATCATCAACTTCGTCGTGGTGACCAAGGGTGCCGGGCGGATCTCCGAGGTGAGCGCGCGCTTCACCCTCGACGCGATGCCCGGCAAACAAATGGCGATCGACGCCGACCTCAACGCCGGTCTGATCGACCAGAACCAGGCAAAGATGCGCCGCCAGGAAGTCGCCCAGGAGGCTGAGTTCTACGGTTCGATGGACGGTGCCAGCAAGTTCGTGCGCGGTGACGCCATCGCCGGCCTGTTGATTCTGTTCATCAACCTCATCGGCGGCATGGCCGTGGGTATCTTCCAGCACAACATGAGCTTCGGCGATGCCGGCCGGGTTTACGCCTTGCTGACCATCGGTGACGGTTTAGTGGCGCAATTGCCATCACTGTTGTTATCTACAGCTGCGGCGATCATGGTGACCCGTGCTTCCGGTTCGGAAGACATGGGCAAACAGATCAATCGCCAGATGTTCGCCTCGCCAAAAGCGCTGGCGGTGGCGGCCGGTTTGATGGCGGTGATGGGCCTGGTGCCGGGCATGCCGCACTTCTCGTTCCTCAGCATGGCGGCACTGGCTGCTGGCGGCGCGTACCTGTTCTGGAAGAAGCAGAACGTCGCCAAGGTTGAAGCGCTGCAAGAGGTCAAACGCCAGCAGGAGCTGCTGCCGTCGCCGGCCCGCGCCATGGAAACCAAAGAGCTGGGCTGGGATGACGTGACGCCGATCGACATGATTGGTCTGGAAGTCGGCTACCGCTTGATCCCGTTGGTGGATCGCAATCAGGGTGGGCAATTGCTGGCGCGGATCAAGGGCGTGCGCAAGAAGCTCTCGCAGGATCTGGGCTTCCTGATGCCGACCGTGCATATCCGCGACAACCTCGACCTGGCGCCAAGCGCCTACCGTTTGACCCTGATGGGCGTGATCCTCGCCGAAGCCGAGATCTACCCGGATCGCGAGCTGGCGATCAACCCGGGGCAGGTATACGGCACGCTTAACGGCATAAACGCCAAAGATCCGGCTTTCGGGCTGGAAGCGGTGTGGATCGAAATCAGCCAGCGTGCGCAGGCACAGTCCCTCGGATACACCGTGGTGGACGCCAGCACCGTGGTTGCGACGCACTTGAACCAGATTCTGTACAAACACTCCAGTGAGCTGATCGGCCACGAGGAAGTGCAGCAACTCATGCAATTGCTGGCCAAAAGCTCGCCGAAACTGGCTGAAGAGCTGGTGCCGGGCGTGGTCTCGTTGTCGCAACTGCTTAAAGTATTGCAGGCGCTGTTGGCCGAACACGTGCCTGTGCGTGACATCCGCAGTATTGCCGAAGCCATCGCCAACAACGCTGCCAAGAGTCAAGATACCGCCGCGCTGGTGGCTGCGGTGCGGGTTGGCGTATCGCGCGCCATCGTCCAAAGCATTGTAGGCACTGAGTCCGAGCTGCCTGTGATCACCCTGGAACCAAGGTTGGAACAGATATTGCTCAATAGTCTGCAGAAGGCAGGACAAGGCTCGGAAGAGGGCGTTCTGCTGGAGCCAAGCATGGCCGAGAAGCTGCAACGTTCGCTCATCGAAGCGGCGCAGCGTCAGGAGATGCAAGGTCAGCCGGTGATCCTGTTGGTAGCAGGCCCGGTGCGCGCGATGCTCTCGCGCTTTGGCCGCCTCGCAGTCCCTGGATTGCACGTGCTGGCCTACCAGGAAATACCGGACAACAAGCAAGTGACAATTGTTGCGACAGTAGGGCCCAACGGCTGAGGTAGTGGTTCATGCAAGTTAAGCGTTTTTTCGCCGCCGATATGCGTCAGGCCATGAAGCTGGTTCGTGATGAGCTGGGCGCTGATGCCGCCATCATTGGCAACCGCCGCATTGCCGGCGGTGTCGAGCTGACGGCTGCGCTCGATTACAAATTGTCGGCGCTGGCGCCACGGGTTCCGAACATGGAACTCGAAGACGAGCTGCGCAAGACCCAGTCGCGCATCGTCACCGCCCAGGCCGAACTGAGCCTGCGTGGCGAAGCCGATGGCAATAGCAATCGCCAGATCTTTGCCGGCCTGCCACTCACCGCTGGCCTGCCGTTGACCGCCGCTGAACCGCTGACCGAGCCGACTTACGCCGCGCCAGCGCGTCCAGCCCCGGCACCGGCGCAGTCCTCCGGCGGCGTCGATCCACGCGCACTGGATTCGATGCGTTTTGAATTGAACAGCCTGCGCGAGCTGATGGAAGTGCAGCTCGGCACGCTGGCCTGGAATCAACTGCAGGGCAGCCGTCCGGCGCAAGCCAATCTGTATCGCCGTCTGCAACGTATCGGTCTGTCTGGCCCGCTGTCGCGTGATCTGCTGTCGATGATCAGCGATATCGAAGAGCCGCGTCAGGCCTGGCGCATGCTGCTCGCGCATCTGGCGCGAATGATTGCCGTACCGGAAGTCGAGCCGCTGGAAGAGGGCGGTGTGATCGCCATGGTCGGCCCCGCCGGCATGGGCAAGACCACCACGCTGGCGAAACTGGCCGCACGTTATGTGCTGAAATACGGCGCGCAGAATGTCGCGCTGGTGAGCATGGACAGTTTCCGCATCGGCGCGCAGGAACAACTGAAGACCCTGGGCCGCATTCTCAATGTGCCGGTGACCCACGTTGATCCGGGCCAGTCGCTGGTGCAGGCGCTGGATCCATTGCTGCGCAAACGCGTGGTGCTGATCGATACCGCCGGCCTGCAAGCCAGCGATCCGGCCCTGCGCATGCAGCTCGAAAGCCTCGCCGGGCGTGGCATCCGTTCAAAAAATTATCTGGTCTTGGCAACCACCAGCCAGAAACAGGTTCTAACCGCCGCTTATCACAGTTACAAGCGTTGCGGGCTCGCCGGGTGCATCCTGACTAAACTGGATGAAACGGCCAGCCTTGGCGAAGTGTTAAGCCTGGCGATCAGTCATGAATTGCCGGTCGCGTACCTGACCGATGGCCCACGGATTCCGGATGATTTGCATCTGCCGCGCCGTCATCAACTGGTCAGCCGCGCCGTCAGCGTGCAAATGCAGGAAGAACCCAGCGAAGAAGCCATGGCTGACATGTTCGCTGATATCTACCACAGCCCCACCAAGCAGGTAGGCTGAGGTATTCATGAACAGTTTTTGTACCTACATCGATGGTCTGCCATGCATTGTTCCGTTTGTGAACGCGCAGCCAGTAATGTGGCCTCCGTCTATGCAAGACAAGGTAAAGAAATAACATGGGCAGCATGCATCCCGTACAGGTGATCGCGGTGACCGGCGGCAAAGGTGGCGTCGGCAAAACTAACGTGTCAGTGAACTTGTCTCTGGCGCTGGCAGAGCTTGGCCGTCGGGTCATGCTGCTGGACGCCGATCTGGGACTGGCGAACGTCGACGTTCTGCTGGGCCTGACACCCAAACGCACTCTGGCCGATGTCATCGAAGGCCGCTGTGAGCTGCGCGACGTACTGTTGCAGGGTCCCGGCGGGATCCGCATCGTACCGGCCGCGTCCGGCACGCAGAGCATGGTTCATCTGAGCCCGGCGCAACACGCCGGCCTGATTCAGGCCTTCAGTGACATCGGCGACAATCTCGACGTTCTGGTGATCGACACCGCTGCAGGTATTGGTGACTCGGTAGTCAGTTTCGTTCGCGCAGCGCAGGAAGTGTTGCTGGTGGTCTGCGATGAGCCGACTTCGATCACTGACGCTTACGCACTGATCAAACTGCTCAATCGCGATTACGGCATGAACCGCTTCCGCGTCCTCGCCAACATGGCGCAGAGCCCGCAAGAAGGTCGCAACCTGTTCGCCAAGTTGACCAAGGTCACGGATCGCTTCCTCGACGTCGCCTTACAATACGTCGGCGCCGTGCCTTACGACGAAAGCGTGCGCAAAGCGGTGCAGAAGCAGCGCGCTGTCTATGAAGCCTTCCCGCGTTCCAAGTGCGCGCTGGCGTTCAAGGCCATCGCGCAAAAGGTCGACACCTGGCCGCTGCCCGCCAACCCGCGCGGCCACCTTGAGTTTTTTGTCGAGCGCCTCGTGCAGCAAACGGCAGGGCCCGTGCTATGACCGCTAGCGGTATGAATTACTACAAGAAGTCGGCACGCGACGCTCAGTACGAGCTGATCGAGCGTTACGCGCCGCTGGTCAAACGCATTGCCTATCACTTGCTGGCGCGGTTGCCGGCAAGTGTGCAGGTTGAAGACCTGATCCAGGCCGGGATGATCGGCCTGCTTGAAGTCTCGACCAAATACGACGCCAGCAAAGGCGCCAGTTTCGAAACGTACGCGGGCATTCGAATCCGCGGCGCGATGCTCGACGAAGTGCGCAAAGGGGACTGGGCGCCACGCTCGGTTCACCGCAATACCCGGATGGTCAGCGACGCAATTCGCTCAATTGAAGCTAAAACCGGCCGTGATGCTAAAGATCACGAAGTTGCGGCCGAACTCCAATTGAGTCTCGACGATTACTACGGGATTTTGAATGACACCTTGGGCAGTCGCCTGTTCAGTTTCGACGATCTGTTGCAGGACGGCGAACACGAAGGGCTGCACGAGGATGGCGCGAGTGCTCATCTTGAGCCGTCACGCGATCTGGAAGATGAACGCTTCCAGGCGGCGCTGGCGGACGCGATTGCCAATTTGCCGGAGCGTGAGCGACTGGTGTTGGCGCTGTACTACGACGAAGAGCTGAACCTCAAGGAAATCGGTGAAGTCCTTGGCGTCAGTGAATCGCGGGTCAGCCAGTTACACAGCCAGTGCGCGGCCCGTTTGCGGGGGCGTTTGGGGGAGTGGCGAGCGCGCTGAAGGCAGTGTGGGGACACTGCGAACGAGGCTGGTGCGGTGATGAACGGCACCGGTCTTGCTCTGTTGTGCTCCAGACAGTCTTCGAGTGCTGCGCCGATTGATTGAAGTGGCGCGTCCAGGTGCTGGGCGCGTTTAAGACTGCTTGGAGGTCGAATTGAACAAAGACATGAAAATCCTCATCGTTGATGACTTCTCAACGATGCGGCGGATCATCAAGAACCTGCTGCGTGATCTTGGGTTCACCAACACCGTCGAGGCTGACGATGGCACCACTGCCATTCCAGTGCTCAACAGCGGAAGCATCGACTTTCTGGTAACGGACTGGAACATGCCGGGCATGACCGGTATCGACCTGCTGCGTCACGTGCGTGCCGACGAAAAACTCAAGCACCTGCCGGTATTGATGGTGACTGCTGAAGCCAAGCGCGAGCAGATCATCGAAGCCGCTCAGGCCGGTGTGAACGGCTACGTCGTCAAACCTTTCACGGCTCAGGCGCTGAAAGACAAAATCGAGAAGATTTTCGAACGCATCGGCTGATGAACGCGCGGGGGAGCTATGGAGCATAAAGAATTTTCACAGGGCGATTTCGAGTCGACCCTGAAAAAACACGCGGTCGAACTGGTCGAGAGCCTTGAAAAAGGCAAGTTCGGCGACGCTGTGCAACTGATCCATGAGCTCAATCAGACCCGTGACCGCGGCCTGTATCAGGAAGTGGGCAAGCTCACACGCGAACTGCACAGTGCGATCGTCAATTTCCAGATCGATCCGCACATGCCGCAGGCCGAGGAAGTGTCGCAAATCACCGACGCCACCGAACGTCTGGGCTATGTGGTCAAGCTGACGGAAGCTGCGGCCAACCGCACCATGGATCTGGTGGAAAGCGCCACGCCGGTGGTCAATGGTCTGGCTGAAGAAGCCCAGGCTCTGAGCACGGATTGGGGCCGTTTCATGCGCCGCGAAGTCGGGGCTGAAGAGTTCCGCGAACTGGCGCGCCGGGTCGACGGTTTTCTGTCGCGCAGCCACACGGGCAACCGTGCGGTGTCGAGCAATCTCAACGACATTCTGCTGGCCCAGGATTACCAGGACCTCACCGGTCAGGTGATCAAACGCGTGACCCAACTGGTCACCGAAGTCGAAAGCAATTTGCTCAAACTCGTACTCATGGCCAGTCAGGTGGACCGCTTTGCGGGCATCGAACATGACCGCGCCGCGATGCTTGCAGAAAAAGATCCACAAAAACATCTCTCGCAGGGTGAAGGTCCGCAGATTCATGCCGATAAACGAGAAGACGTTGTGTCCGGTCAGGACGATGTGGACGATTTGTTATCCAGCCTTGGATTTTGAGTTTAGGTTTTTAGACCTGTTAGGAGCACCCCATTAATGAGCTTCGGCGCCGATGAAGAGATCCTTCAGGATTTCCTGGTTGAGGCCGGCGAGATTCTTGAGCAACTGTCCGAGCAACTGGTCGAGCTGGAAAGCCGACCGGATGACGCGGATCTGCTCAATGCAATTTTTCGCGGTTTCCACACTGTAAAAGGGGGCGCCGGCTTCCTTCAGCTCAATGAGCTGGTGGAGTGCTGTCACATCGCCGAAAACGTGTTCGACATCCTGCGCAAGGGTGAGCGTCGCGTTGATGCAGAACTGATGGACGTGGTGCTGGAAGCACTGGACGCGGTGAACAGCATGTTCACCGAGGTGCGTGAACGCGCACCGATCACCGCTGCAACGCCTGAGCTGCTGGCAGCGCTGGCACGTCTGGCCGAGCCGCAATCGGCGGATGCCGTCGCGGTCGAAGAAGTCATTGAAGCGCCGGTCGCGGAAAGCGATTCGGGCGACATCACCGACAACGAATTTGAACAACTGCTGGACTCGCTGAATGCCGTCAAGGCACAAGCCGAAGCCCCGCCAGCGCCGGTGGCCGATAGCGCCGCCAGCGATGAAATCACCGACGCCGAATTCGAGTCGTTGCTGGATCAACTGCACGGCAAAGGCCAGTTCGCGCCGGACGCCGTAGCGGCGACGCCAGCGGCTCCGGTTGCTCCGGCAGCGGGCGACAGCTCGGACATCACCGACGACGAATTTGAAGCGTTGCTCGATCAGTTGCACGGCAAAGGCAACTTCGCCGTCGAAGCGCTGGAGTCGGCGATTGCCTCGGCACCTGCGCCTGCTGCTCCAGCGGCCGCGGCTGCCGGCAGCGATTTGATCAGCGATCATGAATTCGAATCGCTGCTCGACGAATTGCACGGCAAAGGCAAGTTCACCGACGTCGGCGCCGCCTCTGCGGGCAGCGCTTCGACGGTGGCCACGCCAGTCGCCAAGGCTCCAGCCGCAGCGGCGCCGAAACCTGTCGCCAAGCCTGAGCCAAAAGCCGAAGCACCCAAAGCTGCTGCACCGGCTCCGGCCCGTGCACCGGCAACACCGCCACCGGAAAAACCGGCGAGCGAAGCCGAGACCACCGTGCGCGTCGATACCGCACGTCTCGACGAAATCATGAACATGGTCGGCGAACTGGTACTGGTGCGTAACCGCTTGGTGCGCCTGGGCTTGAACAGCGGCGACGAAGCCATGCAAAAGGCTGTGTCGAACCTCGACGTGGTCACGGCTGACCTGCAAACCGCAGTGATGAAAACGCGGATGCAGCCGATCAAGAAAGTCTTCGGGCGCTTCCCGCGTCTGGTTCGTGACCTGGCCCGTCAGCTGAAAAAAGAGATCAACCTGGAGCTGGTCGGCGAAGAAACCGACCTCGACAAAAACCTCGTCGAGGCCCTGGCCGATCCGCTGGTCCACTTGGTGCGCAACGCGGTCGACCACGGCATCGAGTCGCCGGAAGAACGCGAAGCATCGGGTAAGGCCCGTGGCGGTCGTGTGGTGCTGGCCGCCGAGCAAGAAGGCGATCACATCCTGCTGTCGATTTCCGATGACGGCAAAGGTATGGACCCGAACGTGCTGCGCGCCATCGCGGTAAAACGCGGGGTGATGGACAAGGACGCGGCCGATCGCCTCAGCGATACCGAGTGCTACAACCTGATCTTCGCCCCGGGTTTCTCGACCAAGACCGAGATCTCCGACGTCTCCGGCCGCGGTGTCGGCATGGACGTGGTGAAGACCAAGATTTCCCAGCTCAACGGTTCGATCAACATCTACTCGACCAAGGGCCAGGGCTCGAAGATTGTCATCAAGGTGCCGCTGACGCTGGCGATCATGCCGACGTTGATGGTCATGCTCGGCAATCAGGCGTTCGCGTTCCCGCTGGTCAACGTCAACGAAATCTTCCACCTCGACCTGTCGACCACCAACGTCGTCGACGGTCAGGAAGTGGTGATCGTGCGGGACAAGGCGCTGCCATTGTTCTACCTCAAGCGCTGGCTGGTCAGCTCCGCCGCTCACGAAGAGCAGCGCGAAGGCCATGTGGTGATCCTTTCGGTGGGCACTCAGCGGATCGGCTTCGTCGTCGATCAACTGGTCGGCCAGGAAGAAGTGGTCATCAAGCCATTGGGCAAAATGCTGCAGGGCACTCCGGGCATGTCCGGCGCCACCATCACCGGTGACGGCCGCATCGCGCTGATTCTCGATGTTCCAAGCATGCTCAAGCGTTACGCCGCACGGCGTATTTGAATCCGGGGCGGCGGGGCGATCACGCTCCGCTGCACCTAATGGAGTGTTTATGGCAGTCAAAGTCCTGGTGGTGGACGATTCGGGTTTTTTCCGCCGCCGCGTCTCGGAAATTCTTTCAGCGGATCCGAGCATCCAGGTGGTCGGCACCGCCACCAACGGTAAAGAGGCCATCGATCAGGCACTGGCGCTCAAGCCGGACGTGATCACCATGGACTACGAGATGCCCATGATGGACGGCATCACGGCGGTGCGGCACATCATGCAGCGCTGCCCGACTCCGGTGTTGATGTTCTCCTCGCTGACCCACGAAGGCGCTCGGGTCACCCTCGATGCGCTGGACGCCGGCGCGGTGGATTTCCTGCCGAAGAATTTCGAAGACATCTCGCGCAATCCCGAGAAGGTCAAACAACTGCTGTGCGAAAAGGTGCACAGCATCTCGCGCAGCAATCGTCGTTTCAGTGCTTACAGTGCGCCGGCTCCAGTGGCTGCGCCTGCACCGACGCCTGCTCCGACTGCATCAAGTTTCAGTAGCCACAGCAGCAGCCACAGCACCAGCGCTGCGGTGCGTCCAGCGCCAGTGCATGCTCCGGTTGCAACCCGTGCACCGGCCGCCAGCGCTTCGTCGCCGGCACCGAAACGCAAGGCTTACAAACTGGTTGCCATCGGCACCTCGACGGGCGGTCCGGTTGCGCTGCAACGGGTGTTGACTCAGTTGCCAGCGAACTTCCCGGCACCGATCGTGTTGATCCAGCACATGCCGGCGGCGTTCACCAAAGCGTTTGCCGAGCGTCTCGACAAACTCTGCCGCATCACCGTCAAGGAAGCCGAGGATGGCGACATCCTGCGTCCGGGGCTGGCATTGCTGGCGCCGGGTGGCAAGCAAATGATGATCGACGGCCGTGGCGCGGTGAAGATTCTGCCGGGCGACGAGCGTCTGAATTACAAGCCGTGCGTGGACATCACCTTCGGCTCTGCGGCCAAGTCCTACGGTGACAAAGTTCTGGCGGTGGTGCTCACCGGCATGGGCGCTGACGGCCGTGAAGGCGCGCGTTTGCTCAAGCAGGGCGGCAGCTCGATCTGGGCGCAGGACGAAGCCAGTTGCGTGATCTACGGCATGCCGATGGCCATCGTCAAAGCTGACCTCGCCGACGCGGTGTACAGCCTGGACGAGATCGGCAAGCACATCGTCGAGGCGTGTATCTGATGGATGTTCTAAGCCTTATCGGGATCATCATGGCGTTCGTCGCCATCATCGGCGGCAACTACCTTGAAGGCGGCCACATCGGTGCGCTGGCCAACGGTCCTGCGGCGTTGATCGTGCTTGGTGGCACCATCGGCGCGGCGTTGCTGCAATCGCCGATGAGCGCGTTCAAACGCGCCATGCAGATTCTGGCGTGGATTCTGTTTCCGCCCCGGGTTGATCTGGCCGGCGGCATTGACCGTGTCGTCAACTGGAGCCTCACCGCGCGCAAGGAAGGCCTGTTGGGTCTGGAAGGCGTGGCCGATGCTGAACCGGATAATTACTCGCGCAAAGGCCTGCAACTGCTGGTCGATGGCGCCGAGCCGGAAGCGATTCGCAGCATCCTCGAAGTGGATTTCTACACCCAGGAAGCGCGCGATATCGAAGCCGCGAAAGTCTTCGAAAGCATGGGCGGTTACGCGCCCACCATCGGCATCATCGGTGCGGTGATGGGCCTGATCCACGTGATGGGCAATCTGGCCGATCCGACGCAACTGGGCAGCGGTATCGCCGTGGCATTCGTCGCCACCATTTACGGTGTCGCCAGTGCCAACCTGGTGTTGTTGCCGGTGGCGGCCAAGTTGAAGGCAATCGCGTTGCGGCAGTCGCGTTATCGCGAAATGTTGTTGGAAGGGATCCTGTCGATCGCCGAAGGTGAAAACCCTCGCTCCATTGAGTTGAAGCTGCAAGGCTTCATGGATTAAGGGAATAACCTCATGGCTCGTCGTCGCCACCAGGAAGAACACGTCAACCACGAGCGCTGGCTGGTGTCCTACGCGGATTTCATCACCTTACTGTTCGCGTTCTTCGTGGTGATGTACTCGATTTCGTCGATCAACGAAGGCAAGTACAAAGAAATTTCCGAGGCGCTGGTCGGTGTTTTCAAAGACTCCGACCGCGCGCTCAAACCGATTCCGATCGGTGATGAGCGACCGAAAACCACCACTCCGGCCAAGCCGCTGGTCAAGGATGCCGAGCAGATTGATGCCGGTATCGCCGGGGCCAGCGATCCGCTGAAAAGCATCTCCGATGACATCAGCGCCGCGTTCGGCGACTTGATCGCGTCCAACCAGATGACCGTGCGCGGCAACGAGTTGTGGGTCGAGATCGAACTCAATTCCAGCCTGTTGTTCGGCAGTGGCGACGCCATGCCGAGTGACATCGCGTTCAACATCATCGACAAGGTCGCGGCGATTCTTAAACCGTTCGATAACCCGATTCACGTCGAAGGCTTCACCGATGATCAGCCGATCCGCACCGCGCAGTACCCGACCAACTGGGAACTGTCCTCGGCGCGTTCGGCGAGCATCGTGCGCATGCTGGCGATGCAGGGTGTGAACCCTGGCCGGTTGGCGTCGGTGGGTTACGGCGAATTTCAACCGGTGGCGAACAACGCCACCGTTGAGGGCCGCGCGAAGAATCGTCGGGTGGTGTTGGTGGTGTCGCGCAATCTCGATGTCCGCCGCAGCCTGACGGGCACCGGGACGGCCAATGCGCAACCGGACGCCGCGTTGAAGCGCGCTGGCACACAAACTGCACCGACCCCGGTCAAGACGCCGGGACGCGAGAGTGCCGTCAATTCTCCGTCACCCGCATTAACACGCTGAGCTATGTCTCGGTCGAGCATATCGGCCGGGAGGAACGAACCGAATGAGAGTCTGGGCAGTCGCCAATCAAAAGGGTGGTGTCGGTAAAACCACATCTTCCATCGCTTTAGCCGGATTGCTGGCCGAGGCGGGCAAGCGCGTGGTTGTGGTCGATCTCGACCCGCACGGCTCGATGACCAGCTATTTCGGCTACGACCCCGACAGCCTGGAACACAGCAACTACGACCTGTTTCTGCACAAGGGCAGCGTGCCGCAAGGCCTGCCGGGGCAGTTGCTGTTGTCGACCAGTGACGAACGTATTTCACTGTTGCCGTCGAGCACCGCACTGGCGACCCTTGAGCGGCAGTCGCCGGGGCAGAGTGGCCTCGGTCTGGTGATCGCCAAGAGTCTGGCGCAACTGTGGCAGGACTTCGATTACGCGATCATCGACAGCCCGCCGTTGCTCGGTGTGCTGATGGTCAACGCGCTGGCCGCGAGCCAGCAACTGGTGATCCCGGTGCAGACCGAACACCTCGCCGTCAAAGGCCTGGAGCGCATGGTCAACACGCTGGCGATGATCAACCGTTCACGCAAGCAGGCGCTGCCGTTCAGCATTGTGCCGACGCTGTTTGATCGCCGTACGCAGGCGTCGCTGGGTACTTTGCGCGTGCTGCGCGACAAATTTCCGGAAGAGATCTGGCAAGGTTACATCCCGGTCGATACGCGTCTGCGTGACGCCAGCCGTGCCGGTGTCACGCCTTCGCAATTCGACGGCAAGAGCCGTGGCGTTCTCGCTTACCGCGCGCTGCTCAAGCATCTGCTGGCGCAGCAACTCGTCGCGCAGGTGGCCTGAATGACTTTGACTTGTGTAGGAGCTGGCGCAGGTTGCGATCTTTTGATCTCGCTGTGTGGCCTCCTTGAAAAGAGCAAAAGATCGCAGCCTGCGGCAGCTCCTACAGGGGGCTGCGCATGAATCGGCCGGTGAAGCTGACTTCGCGTCCGCAGTTGGCGTTGCAGTCTTATCTGGAGGATTTACTCAATGATCTTCCGGAAGAATTGCCGGCGGTAGTTGAAGCGCAGCCTGAGGCGCTGGATGAGTTTCAGGCAGCCGTGCTGGAAGAGCAGGCGCGTGATGCGCAAAAGGCTGCCGCACCGGTTGCCGCACCTGCCGCAGCGCCTGTCGCCAAGGCCCCTGTGGCGTTGATTGAAGAAACGCGTGCGCCGGTTTCAACATTGGCGCCGTTGCTGCGAACACAACTGCTGACAGTGCCGGAACCCCCGGCGCCTGAGCCTGAGCCTGAAATTGAAGCGCCGGCGCCACAGGCACTGATTCCGCCCGTGGTGGAAGTGCATCTGCCGCCAAGCAACACGCCGCCACCGGTGGAAACCGATGGCCGCCCGGCGTGGGCCGCTGATGCGTTCGAATGCCTGCTGTTCGACGTTGCCGGGCTGACCCTGGCGGTGCCGCTGGTGTGCCTCGGTTCGATCTATTCGCTGGCCGGGCAAGAGCTGACGCCGCTGTTCGGTCAGCCGGAGTGGTTCCTCGGCATTCTGCCGAGCCAGGCCGGCAATTTGAAAGTCCTGGACACCGCGCGCTGGGTCATGCCGGATCGCTATCGCGATGACTTCCGTCAGGGCTTGCAGTACGTGATTTCGGTACAAGGTTACGAGTGGGGGCTGGCGGTGCATCAGGTCAGCCGCTCGTTGCGTCTGGATCCGAATGAAATCAAATGGAGAAGTCACCGGGGTCAGCGGCCATGGCTCGCCGGCACCGTGATTGAACACATGTGCGCCTTGCTCGATGTCGCTGCACTGGCCGAGTTGATCGCCAGCGGCGGGGCGAAGCACATGTCCGGCAGTAAGCCGAACCACAAACCGACATAACAGACAGTACCGGCGTACAAATGCCGGCGACGAAACATAAACCGCCACACGCGGTACTTCGAGGGGCTAGGGTATGAACGACAAGGCGACGGCGGCAAAGGGTTCTGAAGATCCGATCCTGCAATGGGTAACCTTCAAGCTGGACAACGAAACCTACGGCATCAACGTGATGCGCGTTCAGGAAGTGCTGCGCTACACCGAGATCGCTCCGGTGCCGGGCGCGCCGAGCTACGTGCTGGGCATCATCAACCTGCGCGGTAATGTCGTCACCGTGATCGACACCCGCCAGCGCTTCGGCCTGATGAATGCCGAGATCAGCGACAACACCCGCATCGTCATCATCGAAGCCGACAAGCAAGTCGTCGGCATCATGGTCGACAGCGTGGCCGAAGTGGTTTACCTGCGTCAGTCGGAAATCGAGACGGCGCCGAACGTCGGCAACGAAGAGTCGGCCAAGTTTATCCAGGGCGTGTGCAACAAGAACGGCGAGCTGCTGATTCTGGTCGAACTGGACAAGATGATGAGCGAAGAAGAATGGTCGGATCTGGAGAACATCTGATTGATTCTTGAAGTCGCGGTCATTGTCCTGTTCCTCTTCTGGGCAGGCACGCTGGCAATGTTTCTGGCCTACATCAAGGCGCAGAAACTAATCGCTGCGCAACAGGCCCAGGGCGATGCGCTGCGTGATCAGCGCATCAAAGACCTGGCCAAACGCGTCGACGACTACCAGAACGGCAACGTGCGCATGGGCGAAGCCCTGCACGAGCTGCGCTCGGTCGTTGCGCCGTTGCCGGACAAGCTTGTTGCGCTGGAACAACGCGACCCCTCGAGCCTGTCATTCGCCCAAGCGGCGAAACTGGTGGGGATGGGCGCGAGCGTTGATGAACTGACTCAGTCGTGCGGGTTGACCCAGGCTGAGGCGGAGTTGATGCGCAAACTGCACAAGAACTGATTGTCGTACCGGGATCGTTCCCACGCTCTGCGTGGGAATGCATCTTGGGACGCTCTGCGTTCCGCCTGTGAAATGTGACGCAGAGCGTCACGGGCGGCGTTCCCACGCAGAGCGTGGGAACGATCAGTAATCATCCCCGCGCTCGGTGATGTCCTTCTCCACCATCGGCGCCTCCAGATCCTGTCC